>CAYJMI010000103.1:0-11954 GCA_964371285.1 uncultured Vicingus sp.
GCACTTGCAATGACGGGTGGACGAATAATCCACAACGGATTGTTTGCTCCAGCATATTGCAGCAAAGCAATCGTATCTTTATTTTTCAACCTCAGACCTTGAACATCATACCTTAAACTACAAAGTGCTATATCCATTCCATCTTTCACATCCTCTTCGCTTTTCGCAAAACGTTCAATGACCAATTCTCGGGTTCTATCGAGTAATTTACCAGGGTCTGTTTCTCCTTCTTCCAGCAAAGCTTTTGATAAGGCATTGCTGCAAACTACACTTACCATAGCTCCAGGAACACCATGTCCAGTACAATCGGCTGCAGCAAATAAAATCAGTTGTGAGTGATGGGTATTGAGTGATGGGTTCTCATCACTCATCACTCTTGGCTCATCACTCTGTATGGTTTCCAACCAATAAAAATCGCCACTAACAACATCTTTGGGTTTAAAAAAAACAAAACCATTGCTTAAATTTTCTGTCAATGAATAACGCGAGGGTAAAATGGCTTCCTGAATACGTTTGGCATAATTGATGGAATCGGTAATTTCTTTGTTTTTTTCGTGAATAATATCACGTTGTTTTTCAACATCATGTTTTTGTTGTTCAATAATAATGTTTGCTTTTTTTGTTTTTTGATAACCTTTATAAATAAAGATGGAGAGTAAAAGGGTTATTAAAAAACTAATGCTGAATACTAAGGTTAATTTTTGTTGTGAAGCAGTTTTAATTTTTTCTTTTTCGAGAGTTTGTTGGGTAATAAAATCTTTTTTTACTTGCTCTAAGGAGTCTTTGTATTGTTTGGATTGAAATTCAAAATTTAGTTCGTTTTTAATGTCTTTTTTCTGATTTTCTTCATTAAACAGGGAATCTCTTAACAAAATAAAAGCTTTATAATTTTGATACGATTTATTAATATTTCCAACTTTATCGTACGATTTATAGAGTGCTTCATAAGCTAATTTTTCATGGTCTTTTGCTCCAATTTCTTTAGCAATTTTTAGAGATTTTTCACCAAAAAAAAGTGCCTTATTATAATTTCCAAGCTCACAATAATCCTTACCTATTTCATTTAAAGCCGAAGAAATACCTTGTTTGTCGCCCATTTCTTCATGAATTATTAATGCACTTTGGTGATAAAACAGGGCAGAATCGTACTGAGTTTTTTGAAAAAATATTGCACCTATGTTACTGTAACATATAGAAACACCCTCTAAATCCTCAATTTGTTGAGATATTTGAAGTGACTTGTTAAAATTATGGTAAGCCTCATCAAATCTTTTTTGTTGATGATACACACTGCCAATATTGTTTAGTAACAACGATTGTCCAAAAACATTATTTAAAGCAATAGCTAATTGATAAGCTTCCATATATTTTTCTAAAGCTTTTTCGTTTAAGCCTTGATCAAAATATACACTACCTATGTTGGTTATTGCTCTAGCAATTTGCAACGTATCATTTTCTTTTTTAGATACGAACAAGTTTTGATAATACATTTCTAAAGCTTGAGAATAGTTACCTTGTTCCCAATAAACTAAAGCAATGGATGAAAGTGCATTTTGTTGCTGATAAGATGAATTTCCTTTGTATTTTAAGGCAAAATTCAATGCTAATTTTTGATGATTTATTGATAATTCATAATCTCCTCTATCTTTATCTATAATTCCTAAGGTATTATAAGAGTCAGAAATGTAGAGTAAATGATTAGCTTTTAAGGCATAATTCAATCCTAGTTTAGCCAATTGGTATGCAGTATCAATGTTTGAAAATTTATAATTTCGGGCAGCAATATCATAACTGTACGCCAATAGCGTATCAATTTTGTGTTGCTTTCCATAAGCAATAAGCGAATCAATGTTTTCATTATTTCTTGCATTTCCAAGAAACGAAAAAAGTATGAATATTAATGTTATTAAACGTTTCAACATCTTTTTGTTAAACCAACATAATTAATAATGTTATCCCGAAAGTTTTCGGGAGTAAATGTAGATAAATATTGTTTTATTCTTAAATTTAAGCTAGTTGATAATAACAATTTTATTAGTTTTGTCGCATATTTACAGAATATCATGGAGAATATCATGGAGCAAGTTTTATCCAACAGAATAAATAGCTTAAGCGAATCTCAAACTTTGGCCATGGCCAGAATAAGCAGGGAATTAATTGCTCAAGGAAAAGATATTATTAGTTTAAGTATTGGTGAACCCGATTTTGCAACCCCCGATTTTATAAAAGAAGCTGCAAAAAAAGCCATCGACGAAAATTATACGCATTACACTCCAGTTCCCGGTTATTTGGAATTACGACAAGCGGTATCGTTAAAATTTAAACGCGATAATAATTTAGATTACTCGCCCGAACAAATTGTGGTTTCTACAGGAGCTAAACATGCATTGACCAATTTAGCGTTAACTATTTTAAATCCGGGCGACGAAGTTTTATTGCCAACCCCATATTGGGTAAGCTATCACGACATGATTAAAATTGCTGAAGCTAAACCAATCACTATTCATTCAGGCATTGAAGCTGATTTTAAAGTTACTCCACAACAAATTGAAGCAGCAATTACACCAAAAACACGAATGTTTTGGTTTAGCTCGCCTTGTAACCCCAGTGGCTCGGTTTATTCTAAAGACGAACTTTTTGCCATCGCTCAATTATTCTCAAAACATCCCAATATTTTAATTGTTTCGGACGAGATATACGAACACATCAATTTTTTAGATAAACACCAAAGTATTGCACAATTTGATTTTATCAAAGACCAAGTAATTACAGTGAATGGTGTTTCTAAAGGTTTTGCCATGACGGGTTGGAGAATTGGTTACATTGGTGCTCCAAAATGGATTGCCGATGCTTGTACCAAAATGCAAGGACAGTTTACATCAGGAACTTGTAGTATTGCTCAAAAAGCTGCACAAGCTGCACTAGAAGCTGACCCAATTTGCGTGGTGCCAATGCAAAAAGCTTTCAGAAAACGAAGGGATTTAGTGCTTAAATTAATGAGCGAAATACCTGGCTTAAAACTAAATGTACCAAAAGGTGCTTTTTATGTTTTTCCGGATGTTTCTTATTTTTTTGGTAAAACAGACGGTGAAACAGTTGTAAAAAACGCCGATGATTTATCTATGTATTTATTAAACAAAGGATTAATAGCTATGGTTTCTGGTGATGCTTTTGGAAATCCTGATTGTTTACGTTTATCGTACGCTACTTCTGAAGAAATATTAACCGAAGCAATTAAACGTATGAAAAACACGTTGGCATTGCTAAAGTAGAAATTGGAGATTTACGATTAATAAATACTAATAGCCTTCTCCCTCCCTTTGGGAGGGTCGGGGTGGGAACAAATAACTATTAACCAATAAACATGACTAAACAAGAAATCACATCACTTTTCAATAACTTCAACAAGCTCAATGTGTTGATTATTGGGGATGTAATGATTGACGCTTACTACTTTGGTAAAGTTGATCGGATTTCACCTGAAGCCCCAGTTCCAGTTGTTTCTGTTCAGCGAAAAGAGAACCGTTTAGGTGGTGCTGCAAATGTTGCGTTAAACATTCAGGAACTTGGAGCAAACCCCATTTTATGCTCAGTTATTGGTAATGATGATGATGCTGTAATTTTTGATAAGCTTTTGGCTTCAAAAAAACTATCGAATCAAGGAATTATAAATAGCAGCAATAGAATTACAACTGTTAAAACTCGAATAATTGGCAACAACCATCAGATGCTGCGAGTTGATGCTGAAATAGATAACGATTTAATTGACCAAGATAAAGCAGAATTGATTGCTAAAATTATCGCCATAATTAACCAACAAAAAATTGACGCTGTTGTATTCGAAGATTACGACAAAGGAATTATTTCTTCAGTTGTTATTGAGGAAGTGGTGAACATTTGTAACGAAAAAAACATTCCAACCACTGTTGACCCAAAAAAGCGTAATTTTTTACATTACCACAACGTCTCACTGTTCAAACCCAACTTAAAAGAGTTGAAAGAAGGTTTAAACATCGAAATCAACCCTAAAGAATTAGAAGATATTAGTACCGCCGTTGCTCAATTAAATAATCAATTAAACAACAAAATAACTTTCATCACACTTTCTGAATACGGCGTTTATATTGCCAACCAAAACAAACAACATCTCGAAAAAGCTCATGTTAGAAATATTTCTGATGTTTCTGGTGCTGGAGACACTGTAATTAGTGTTGCTACCTTGTGTTTAGCATTAAAACAACCCATAGAAATTATTGCAGCTTTAAGCAATTTAGCAGGTGGTATTGTGTGCGAAAAAGTGGGTGTAGTTCCTATTCAAAAAGATGAACTTTTAGCGGAGGCTTTAATAAAATTAATATAACTAAATTTGCACCCGTAAGTTGGTTTATTAATTTATCTTATCACAACTAAGCATGACGGTTATTCCATACAAAGAACAAACAAGCGGAAAAAAAGAACAGGTTGCAACGATGTTCAACAACATCTCAAAAAAATATGATTTTTTAAATCATTTTTTGTCGTTAGGAATTGATATTCTTTGGAGAAAAAAAGCCATTAAATTATTAAAAGAATTACACCCCAAAATTATTCTTGACATTGCTACTGGAACAGGAGATTTTGCCATTGAAGCATTATCATTAAATCCAACTAAAATTATTGGAATTGACATTTCAGAAGGAATGTTGGCTGTAGGAAAAGAAAAAATGAAACAAAAAGGAGTTACTCATATCATTGATTTACAACTTGGTGATTCTGAAAATTTATTGTTTGATGACAATTATTTTGATGCTTATACGGTAGGTTTTGGAGTCCGTAATTTTGAACACCTCGAAAAAGGGTTAGCAGAAATGTTAAGGGTTTTAAGACCTAACGGAAGGGCAGTTATTTTGGAATTTTCTAAACCAAAAGCATTCCCTGTAAAACAACTTTACAACTTTTATTTCAATCATATTTTACCGACCATTGGTAAATTGGTGTCTAAAGATAATGCAGCATATACTTATCTTCCCGAATCGGTAAATGCTTTTCCAGAAGGTGATGAATTTGTTAATATATTAAATAAATTAGGTTATAAAAATGTTCAAGCCATTCCATTAATGTTCGGAATATCATCTATTTATACTGCAACTAAATAAAATTGCATTAATTTCGTTTAGCTTCCATGTTAAAACAAAAATCCATATTATTTTTTCTGCTCATTATCGTAAGATTTTCAGTTTTTGGGCAAGAAAAAACAACATTGAATTTACCAAAATTTGAACATCGTTTTATGCATTTCGGTTTTTTAATTGGCATCAATTCAGCTGATTTTAGGTTAGTAAGATATCCGCCGACTGTTTATGGTGCCGACACCTTGTTAGTTCTTGAACCCCAAAATACTGTTGGATTTAATTTGGGTATTATTTCTGAAATGCACTTGGGCGAATATTTTGGGTTAAGGTTTACACCAAATCTAGCATTTTCGGAACGCAAACTTACCTATACCTTTAGAACTTTTGAAGGAGAGAAACAATATGAAAAAAAAATAGAATCTACATTAATTAACTTTCCTTTAAACCTTAAAATAAAATCAGCACGACTTAATAATTTCAGTGCATATATTATTGGCGGAGCAACTTACAGTTTAGATTTAGCTTCAGATGCTTCCGCTCAAAATAATTCCAAAAACTTAAACGACATTTTTTTAAAATTAGGCCCACACGATTTTATGGGAGATATTGGTTTTGGTACCGATTTTTATTTAGAGTACTTCAAATTTGGTATAGAGCTTAAAATGAGTTATGGGTTAAAGAATATTCATATTAAAGAAAGTAACGCATTTTCTGACCCAATTGACATTCTCAAAACAAAAATGTTTTTACTTTCTTTTACTTTTGAAGGATAAGTTAATTTGAAAATGTAACAATTTGAAAATTTGAAAATGAAACCATATACAAATCTCCAATCTCCAATCAGTAATAGATTATCTTTATGCAAGTAATCGAAATTTCTGTTTTACCTGAAGAAGCTGCAAACGAAGCTTTACTCAAGCCGATTATTAGTAACATTATTCGTACAAATGAATTTGATTATAGAATTGTAAAACGTTCGATAGATGCTCGTAAACAAATTGTAAAATTTAATTTAAAGATTGAAATTTATATTCACGAAGAAATCCCTTCACCAATTAAAAAAACTGTTTACCAAAATGTTGAGAATGGCTCTAAAGTCAACATTATAGGTTTTGGTCCGGCTGGAATGTTTGCAGCTCTCAAATTAATTGAATTGGGTTTTAAACCCATTGTTTTAGAGCGAGGAAAAGAAGTAAGAGCTAGAAGAAGAGATTTAGCCGATTTAACTAAAAATCAAATTGTAAATCCTAATTCCAATTACTGTTTTGGAGAAGGTGGTGCAGGTACTTTTTCTGACGGAAAACTTTATACTCGTTCAAAAAAACGTGGCGACATCAATGAAATTTTAACTATTTTAGTTGAACATGGTGCTAATGAAAGTATTTTAGTTGACGCTCATCCGCACATTGGAACCAATAAATTGCCCGACGTGGTAACTGCCATTCGAGAAACCATTTTAAAACACGGTGGAGAAATACATTTTAACACTCAAGTGGTTGATTTAATTATTGAAAACAAAAAGTTGGTTGGAGTGATAGACCAAAAAAACCAAAAATATTTAGCTCAAAATACCATTTTAGCAACAGGACATTCGGCTAGAGATATTTTTTATTTACTACACAAAAAGAACGTGTTGCTGGAGTCCAAACCTTTTGCATTAGGCGTTAGAGTAGAACATCCTCAGGAATTAATTGACCAAGTTCAATACCATTGTGAGGAGCGAAGTGAATTTTTACCTCCAGCATCTTATAAATTGGTTCATCAAGTTGGAAAACGTGGCGTTTTTTCATTTTGTATGTGCCCAGGTGGAATTATTGCTCCTTGTGCCACAGCTCCAGGTGAAATTGTAACCAATGGTTGGTCGCCATCCAAACGGAACAACCCTTTTGCCAATTCTGGCATTGTGGTAACTGTTGAACAAGAAGACTTAGAGCCTTTTAAATCTTATGGGCCATTAGCAGGATTAAAGTTTCAGGAATCGGTTGAACGAGCTATTTTTATTGGTGGACAAAACAATGAGAAAAATAATTTTGGACAAATTGCACCTGCTCAACGATTGATTGATTTTATCAACAATAAAACTTCTGTAAATCTTCCAAAATGTTCGTACAATCCAGGAGTTATTTCTGCTCCTTTGCATGAAATTTTACCAAAAAAAATAGTTTATATTTTACAAGAAGGCTTTAAAGTATTTGGAAGAAAAATAAACGGCTATTTAACAAGAGAAGCCATTATTGTTGCAGTGGAAAGTAGAACTTCTTCGCCTGTTAAAATTCCTAGAGATTTTGAAACATTAGAACATCCCGAATTAAAAGGATTTTACCCCTGTGGTGAAGGTGCTGGTTATGCCGGAGGTATTGTTTCTGCTGCTATTGATGGACAGAAATGTGCTTTAGCAATTGCTACAAAATCTAATTAATTTTTTCGTTAACGATGTACGTCGGTCGCTGTTTCACACTTTCAAACGTTCGTCCAACATACAAACCAACCATACCCAAAACCGAAATAATGGTTCCCGATAAAAAGGTGAGCAATAACAACACGCTCGACCAACCCGGAACAACAACATCGCTAAAAAGATACAACACCACCATAAAAATAGCTGCAAAAATAGAAAGTATGGATAGTAAAACTCCAAATTTTACCGACAAACGCAACGGTTTATCAGAAAAAGTTAAAATCGTATCCATCGCCAATCTCAATCTTTTTTGAAAAGAATAAGATGATTTACCATCCTCACGTTCGGCATGGTCTATTTCTACTTTGGTATAATTAAACCCAATTAATTGTTGTAACATGGGGTAATATCTGTTATGATCTTTTACCAAAGCCAAAGCATTTACTGCTTTTCTGTGGTAACACACAAAATTTGCCACTGTTCTATCTTGTTTGGTTTCGGTTAAATAACCCAAAACATTGTAGAAAATACGTGACAATATTTTTTTAAAAAAATCATCTTGTCTATTTTTTCTACTCGCAACAACTATTTCAAACCCTTCGAGAGCTTTGTTGTATAGTTTGTAAATTTCTTCTGGTTTATCTTGTAAATCGCAATCCATGGTAATTACGTATTTACCCTTACTGGCATCTAAACCTGCTTGTATGGCGTGTTGTTGGCCGTAATTACGGCTCAACTTAATTCCTTTAACTTTTGCATTTTTAGTGCAGTTTTCTACAATTTTTTGCCACGAGTTATCTGGTCCACAATCTTCAACTAAAATAATTTCGTAGCTATCGGTAATTTTAGAAACAGATTCTATTGTCCGAACAACTAATTTATCTACTAAATTTTCTGCTCGGTAAACAGGGCTAACTATCGAAATTTGAACCTCTTCTTGCATGTTATTATGCTTTTTTGGTACAATAAAGTGTTTGGTGATGCCCTAAATTTAATGGCATTGAAACCATAAACATGGTAGCCACCATCAATTTATAAATCCCTGTAACTAAGGCATTACTATCAGGTGTATCCACCGCTTTTAATTGGTAGTTATGGTTTTTTACTTTAACTACGTTCAACCCTTGCATATTCAATAATTTAATTAACGATTTGTTGGTGTAATGCTGCAAATGATGGTGGTTATACAACCTGTCGTGGGCAGTTGGAAATCCTAAATTATTTAAGAACCTCGCTACTCTATACACCAAACTACCGTTGTTAATGGTATTTACTACAATAACCCCATTTGGAGTTAACGATTCAACCATTTTTTTAATGAATAAGTGTGGGTCGATAACGTGCTCGATAACCATAAAACTGGTAATCATGTTGTAGCCTTCTTTAAAATCCATTTCCAAAAAATCGCCCGATTCAAACTTAATTCCGGGATGTTCATTTTTTATGATGTCCATTCCGTTTAAATCAGGGTTTTCGTTTTTATATTTTACCTGTAAATGTTTTAAAAATGCTCCTTGACCACAACCTATATCTGCCAGTTTTACAGGGTCATTGCCTAAAAATCCTTTAGCAGTTTCATACACGTTTTCGAAAAGTGCATAATCGGGGTTTGCAAACCAGTTTTTATGTACAGTTATGTAATAATCGTCTTCGTATTTTTCTTCTTCAACTCTTGGTATTACTGTATAAGTATGGTCGCAAGTGTTGCATTTATACAACGACATTTTTTGACTCTTTAAATAAGTATCTGTTCCGTAGCAGATTCTACAACTTGTATCTAAGGTTTCTTTCATTAATAATTTTATAAAATACTTTTGTCTTTTAATTCTTGCAACAATCTGCTTTGATTTAAAATCTCGACATATTTGTGCTCTTTATCGTTTTCAAATATACAACGTTTAAATTCATTTAAGATGTTCACAAAATGATTTTCTGCATTTATCTCGTAATTAAATACTTCACCTTGAACCTCTAAAGTAATAGTTGGTTTAAAATCGGGGCTTGGCGTAAAAGCCCGTTGAGCAGTTATTTTTCCTTTACTGCCCCAAAGTTCGTAATTGCATTGGTAAAAATTGTCGAAGCCAAAAGCTACTTCACTAAAAACCCCATTTTTGCTTTGCAAATAAGCTCCTCCAAAAATATCAACCCCGATAGCTATCGGGGTATTGTTGTCATTTAAATTGGATGCAGCTACGGTTAAATCGTTACCCAAAAACAATTGGCTGGCTCTTACCGTATATGCGGCAGCATCTAACAACGCTCCTCCACCCAAAGCTTTGTCGTACCTAAAATTATCGTTTGCCAATGGTGGAAAACCAAAAGAACTTCTAAAACAACGCAATTCCCCAATTTTTCCATTTGCCAGCAATTGTTTTACAAAGTGGTGCTGTTTATGGTACAAAAACATAAAATTTTCCATCAAAAGCAAATCGTTCTCTTGGGCTTTTTTAACCATCAATTGAGCAGAAGTGTAACTCATGGCTAACGATTTTTCTACCAAAACATGTTTACCAGCTTCTAAAGCTTTTAATACCCATTTTTCGTGTAAACCAGTTGGTAAAGGCATGTAAATAGCATCAATATCTTTTCTGTTCAACAAATTTTGATAACCTTCAACAGCTTCGCAATTAAACAATTGAGCAAACTCGTTGGCTTTTGATAAACTTCGGCTGGCAATAGCCACCAACTCAAATTCGGGTATGGCTAATATAGCAGGAATTACACTTCGTTTGGCAATGTTTGCACAACCTAAAACACCTATTTGTAGCTTTTTCATTGTTCTCTGTTCGAAAGCATAAAAATAGTAAAAAAGAGTTGATAATAGTATATGGTTTTTTTTGATGATTTATAAATTAAATTTAAATACTTCTCTCTGGTGCAGTTTAGTGTAGCGTAAATCATTCCAACTAGAGAAGCTTACTGATAAAAAAATAATGTAATCGGAACATTGAAAAGTACTTCCAATTGAATTTATTTTAAAAAGTGTAGTACATTTACGCTATGATTAAATCAATTGTTTTTGGAGCAAACGGTTACATTGGTAGGCACTTGGTCTATTACTTAAGCCAACAGGGACAATCTATTCTTTCGTCGGATGTTTCTTCAAAATCAATTAATCACCATCAAAATTATACATCCATTGACATCACCAACCCAAACAAAGTAAACTCACTTGATTTTGATGTGGATTACATTTATTGTTTTGGAGGTTTAACTGGAACCAATGTGGGTTTTGATAAATACAAAGATTTTGTGGAGGTGAATGAAATAGGGTTGTTAAACATATTAACTCACCATAAAAATTCAAACTCAAAAGCCAGAATTGTTTTTCCATCTACACGATTGGTTTACAAAGGGCAAAAAGACGTTTTTTTAAAAGAAGAAGCCCCAAAAGAAGCCTTGACCATTTATGCCCAAAATAAATTGAGCTGTGAAGAATACCTGAAACTTTACGTCAAAAATTTTAATGTTGATTACACGGTATTTCGTATTGGTGTGCCTTACGGAAATGTGTTTGACAAAAATTTCTCGTACGGAACGGTAGGTTTCTTTTACAACAAAGCCAAGAATAACGAAAACATTACCTTGTTTGGCAAAGGAGAATTAAGAAGAACCTATACTCATGTTGAGGATATTTGCCATTCTATTATTGAAACGTTAAAAATGCCTTCATCAAAAAACAATGTTTTTAACATTGGCAGCAACGACAATTTAAGTTTATTGGAAGTAGCAAAATTATTTGCAGCTAAATTTAAGGTGTCCATCGAATTTACTGAATGGCCCGAACAAGCCTTAAAAGTAGAGTCTGGAGATACTATTTTAGATGATGCTAAAATTAAAAAAACGATAAATTATACCTATAAAAATTCAATACAGCATTGGATAGAAAACCTGTGAATATGAATAAAAAAGTAGAAAAAACAACTCCAGTAAAAGACACGGAATCGATTAGTAATCTTTCGTTATACCTCATTACCTTAGCTTTAACCGTTATCTATTTTGTTTTTTCGAGATTTTCGAATGGGTTTTACATGCACGATGAGGTTGCAAATTTTTTGGATATGCAAAATTTTTGGTCGGAACCTATGTCGTTGTTTGGTGCTGCGGCTAAAACAGGTTATAAATTATTTTATGTGTTGCCTGCGTTGGGTGGCTATACTTTTCTTCATTTTTTTAACAGTTTGGTAGCTGCATTTACGGTATTTTTCGCTTATAAAACGTTAGATAAATTAGGGTATAAAAAACCGTTGTTAATTTTCTTTTTGTTGGGATTACAACCACTGTGGTTTATGCTTTCGTTTAGAAACTATGCCGAAATGTTGGTTGCTTTTTTATTGGTTTTTGGAGTATATCAACACGTTAATTTAAAATTCATTCTAGCTGCCTTAACAGTATCGTTTGTTGCATTTTCAAGAACAGAATTACATGTTGTTTCTGGGTTATAT
>CAYJMI010000104.1:0-11929 GCA_964371285.1 uncultured Vicingus sp.
GTATTAGATACTGTTCGCAAGCTATCTAAACAAATACATTTTACCGAAACCTTTTTTAAAGTAACCATCTGCTTCAGTTTCTCTCAATTCTATATCGATCGAATTAATTTTAGTAATTACACGATACAAATACAATCCGTTGGCTAATCTATCTCCATAAGTATCGGTTCCATCCCATGTAAATTCGCTAATGTTTCTTCCAATATTTATTGGTCCCAATTCATCTTTATGGATTTCCCTGACTACCTTACCAGTTACCGTCATGATTTGTATTTTAAAAATTTCTGGGATTTGACTTCCAGTTAATGTAAACACAAACTTAGTAGCTGTAGTAAACGGATTTGGATAGTTTAATAAGTTGGTTATGGTTGACCGATTGATTACTTCAAATTTAATAACATAATCAAAAGTACCCGATTGATTATTGGATTTATCGGCACCTTGAACACGAAGTTGGTACATTCCATCGACCAGAAAATTACCTTTATAAATTATTTTAGCTTTATTTTTTGGTAATGAAGCAGGTATAAATTGCATTTCATTTAATCCTCCCGAATTAAAATATTTTCGTTGTTCGCTTCCATCGGGATTTTTGATGTAAACTGCATAAGTAGAAGTATCATCGAGAGCTAGAAATTTATTCTCGTCTGTTAATTCAATAACTATTTCAGGTTTTGGAGAAACAATGTCGCCATTTAAAATATGTATTCCGTCAAAAGTTACATCTAAAATAGGGTTGATTTTATCAACGCCAACATAAAAAGGCAGTTGAGCCACATTGTTAAAATGGTGTTTTTCCAATTGGTCGTTGTTGGGATTAACATCCACCAACAAATAGTTTAAACCTTGATATCCATACGTTGAAAATTCAATTTCAGCAATAATTACGCTATCTGCCAACAGTGGTTTTTGTCGGGCATAAGGAATAGTAGTTGTTTGATTGTTTTTATCAAACACCGAAAATGAAATTAGTAAACTATCCATGTTGTGTTTACTAATATTTTTAATGGCAATCGACAATTTTACTTTGTCGCCTTCCTGCAAAGTATCTTTGTAAAAATAAAATTTAATAGTAGGCTCTAACGCACATTCAGGAATATCTTCATAAGTTATTTGCCAACGTTTTAATTGAGGGGCTGTAAAATCAGTATTATCAGCCAAATAAGCATTTAGTTTCATGTAAGGATAATCAGTAGCACTTACCCTACCAGTAAGTCTGATATCAGAAGAGTCGGTAGGTAAATCAGCAATTAAGAGTGTTTCATTTCCTAAATTATCTATTCCGTAAACATTAAGCACCGTACTATCTTGTGAAGGATTCTCTAAAGGAGTCATTTGCCAAGAAAGTGAATCCCAACTCCGAACAGGGCCTAAAATTTCGGAATAGATATTGGCATAATCGGCAACCGAAGTCATTACCATTGAAGCAGATAATTGTTTATGATTTATTGAATCACCAATAACCTCAACTACAGATGCAGGATTTCCTTTTTGTACAATAAAAACAAAGGGTAAACTATCTGGTATAGTTGGCAAATTAACTGCTCCTAAATTTTGAAAAGCATTTCGTAAACTTAATGGCATTGGAACGTAAGAACTAAATGTTTTATAATACCAAGTCCAAACTATTATATAATTACCATTAGGAACACTATCATTAAACATATTTGCTAGTGCGTCCATTTGCAATGGGTCGTTATGTCTAAAAATAAAAAAATCAGGTTTATCTCCAGGAGAATTTCCCTGTCCCATTGGTAGCAGTTCAGATTTCCAGTTTTTTAATGACAAACTGTCAATAACGGCGACATGTAAGGCACTACTCAAACTAGAACCACCATAACCAATAACATCAGTATTAATCAAATATTTAATGTCCCATAATTCACTAAATTCAGAGGCTCCATAGGTTACAGCTTTTAATTGTTTTACATTGGGAGTAAAATCAAACTGACGTGTTGGTCTGTTGTGTTTTATAAACTCGAACTCATCATTTTCAAACTGAAAAAAATGAGCTTGTTCCCAACCTTCTTTTCCAGCAATGTATTGAAATGAACTGTTTCGCCATTTGTACCCAGATGCATCAATAGAATCTTTTCCAACTCTCCAAAAATAAACGGTACTATCGGACATGTTTTGTAATACGTTAGGCTTCCATGTAACTACTCCTCCAGAACTATAAATTGCTGTAGCTTCTTTTATCGGACTATTAAAATAATCGGTAGTATCTACTTCAAAAATGTAATTTTTGGCAGGTTCAAACGGAAAAGCTGTTGAGGCAATTAAAGTAACGCCTTGATTTGGAACAATGGCATATTTATAAGGATAAATTGGTATTATTTCTCCTGAACTAATAACTAGAGGAATGGTAAGTTGATTATTCGTTTCATAAATTTCGTCTACATTATTTAATGCATCAACAAAAACATTAAATACATTGGTACCTAATCCTCTAATTAAATCTACTGGCAATGTAAAACTGATGGTGTCTTTGTATTTTGGGGCATCCACAAATTTAACATAAGTAGTATCGTCAAAACTTGGCGTATTAAATGGAAAAACTCTGGTCAGTTCAACAGCAATGATGGTATCGATAGATTTACCCAAGTTTGCAATAACAATATTTACTTTAAAAGAATCTAAATCGGAAGTTACAACAGCTGGTGTATAAAAAACTGATGTATTTTTTATCATGTAATCTGGTTTTTCATAGGTGTTTAAAGATAATGAAGGATCGCCATGTAAAGTCATTCCAAGTGTTGTTGATTTGGTATAAATATCTGGTACTGCCCCTTGAATTTGTTGAACAGTATTTTTTATGTGTCGACCTACACTTCCTCCATAATTATAAAAAGATAAATTTCTATAGAACTCTGCTGAATATTCATTTAAAGAAGAAGCCAATCCAAAATCTACAGAGGCTAAAAACCCAATAACACCTTTATCTGCAATTAATACATGAGTTTCGCTAACACTATTAGCAGAAGGTAAATGGATATCTCCAGCTAAACAGGCATTGCCTAGTAAAAAAGGGTATTTACCATTTTGATTGGGCCAATTTGCGGGTTCATCAATGTTTTGGTCAAACCCACCTGTAGAAGAAGCATGTCCGAAAAAAGTCATGAGGGCTACCCCATTACCAATGTATTGTTTAATGGAATCGGATAGAATGGTTTGTATTGGTGCTGATGATGTTTTTGCGAAAGAATGAACATTTCCTCCAAAATAATCGTCTTCAATGGTGTTTTTATATCCATTTAAATAATTCATAAACGTTATTGCAGAATTATCATCATCGCCACCTGCAAAATGTAGCACTTGTTTCATCCAGTCGGTTTCTCCATAAGGGGATGAAGATTGATTTGGTATAGGGTTTTCGTGTTGGATAATTTTATTCAAATATAAACTTACATGAGTGCCATTTTTGGCTGCTAACCTACCCATTGGTATTGGCGATTCGGTTATTGAACCATTTAACCCAGACACTAACATTGCATCAGAAGCAGGATGCCCAAAAGAAGGAACTAAATTTTCCTGAAAATTAACTCCCGTTCTCGCTTCATTTGCTTTTATTGATTTTCCTAAAAGAAATAAATAATTGGGTTGGCTCGTCCAGTTATCCAACACATAATCTACAAAACCTCTGATGGAATATGGATGTTTTTCTATTCCATATGCAAATTGGTCGTAAAGCTCATCAATACTTACCACAAAACTATTTTGTGGGTTTTTAAAACTGGTTAATCGATAATTGGCATAAGCATTTGCTTCCATTAATAACGAAGGATGAGTGATGATGATAAAAGCAGTATCGATGGTTGTGCTGTAATCAGTAAAAAAACCTGTTGAATTAATTGGGGTTAATGTGGTTATGTTGTTGATTTCTGATTCACGATAAACAACACATTCTTTTTTATTTCCAGCATTTGGAATTAAGCATTGAAAATCACTGGAAATATCTATAACTTCAATTTTTTTATTGTTGGTTAAATCATAAAAATGAATATTTCCTGTTCCTAAAAAATTAGAAAATTGAAAGTATGATTTTGGGTTAATTAAATCATCATCAATAAAAATTTTCTCAATTTTTAGTAAGCCTTCTAAATCGGGGGTATGGGGATAAGTTAACTTTGTATAAGATACAGCTTGTTTTCCTACAGTAGAGCCTAAATCGTTGATACTTGAATAATTTATAGTTGTTGAAGCACTTGATATTTCGTTAATTGGAATATCAACCTCTAAATCTATTTTTTTATACCCCTCAAAGATAGTATCTACAGAAATTGAACCCAACTGTAGCCTTAAATGCTGGTCGGGATTTATTGAAGAGTAATCTGATTCACCTAAAACTACTGTTTTTAATTGAGCATTTCCAGCCAAAGAATATACATTAGGGGTGCTTATTGTTTTTGTAGTTCCAGCTCCTCCAAGTGCATAAGGAGTATCAAACCACCCTTCTGCTGAATCGTAACCAAATAAATTTTCTGAGGTTGTTCCAATCAACAATGTTTTACCAGTAAAATAACTAGATGAATAAACATTTAATACTTCTTTTTCAAAATATGCTGATGGAGCATAACTCGTGAAATTGGTATCGTTTTCAATTGTGTATCTTAAATTAGTAGTACTATTATTCCAAGTTAAAAAATAACTAATGGTATCGTTTATCAAGCTGTAATAAGGATTTGGATGATTAGTAACACTACCATAAAACCCATCATCAAACCATCCATCGTTTTTTTGAGCATAAAACTCTAGATAATCGTTGTTATTAAATACACCATCATTTTCTCCATTGATGTATAATGGGATTTCTTGCCCTCGGGCAAACAATTGAATGTTTCGAGGGTCGATAGAACTCATTGAAACGCCTGCATTAACGAGTGTTAACGAATCTATTCTATACAATCCATTTTCTGAAATTTTAAATTTATAGTATTGTTGAGAATAGTTAATCCATCCATTGTTATAAGGTTGTGCAAATAGGTTTACAGATAACAACAGTAGTAAAGGAATAATACTTCTGTTCAATAATTGATATTTCAAATTTTTCTGTTTCAATTCAATTACTTTTTAAAGTAGAAAATTACAAAAAATAAAAGAAAATTTTACATTATTGATTCTGTTCTTTGGAATGAACGATTTTGTTAAAATCAAAACGTAAAGAGAAAATATTCGAATAAAGTGCCTCCGATTTATCGCCAATATCAGATAAAGCATAATCTAATGATATGCCTTTAAATTTAACTCCTATACCAAAGTTTGGTTGATAAGATATTTTATTGTTTGCATAAATATCAGTAGTTTTTTGAAAATTACCAACTCCTAATCTTAAAAAAATCAAGTTATCATAACCTACCTCAACACCCATGTGGGGATCGATACTTACAGGATCACCAGTGATTAAAACATTTCTTTTGCCATCTGTAGATAAATCAAAATTAATTTCGCTCAAGGCATAAAATTTCTTGCTTATTCTAATATTTTTTGCAACCCCTATAATTACCTTTGGTAAGGTTACTTCAGTAGAATTTTCAGGAATTTCATTACCTGTTGCATTAAAAACATCAATAGTTTCATCATCAAGCGTAAAACTCCATGCATTAAAAGTTGAAGTTACATCTCGTGCCATCAATGCAAAATTCCATCCTTTAAAATCATATTGCCCTCCTAAATCTAGTCCAAAACCATAGGCTTTAGCAAAATCGCCCACTTTACGGTAAATAATTTTCACATTAGCACCATATCTTAGTCCTTGAATTTTAGATTTTCGAGCGTAAGAAAACAAAAAAGCATAATCGGCAACAGAAAAAGAAGATATTCTATCATAATTAATGTTTCCATCCGAATCAATTAATTGAGTAGTGTTTGGTATATCGTCAACACCAAAACGAATTACAGAAAATCCAA
Source organism: uncultured Vicingus sp. (assembly GCA_964371285.1). Classification (GTDB taxonomy): domain Bacteria; phylum Bacteroidota; class Bacteroidia; order Flavobacteriales_E; family Vicingaceae; genus Vicingus. Next base: position 5,908 of record CAYJMI010000104.1, read on the forward strand.
ACGTACTAACGCTATCAATTTTTGCAGCAAAACCACCATAATCGTATTTGGCGATTCCGGCAAAATATTCCGCATGCATCAAACCTAATGAAAAATCTTTATCAATTCGTGTTAATCCTGCTGGATTCCAATAACCAGAGGTTACATCGTTTACTGAGGTAACATAAGAATTTGACATGCCTAACGCCCTTGCTCCAACTCCAATTGCTAAAAATTCATTACTATATTTGGGTGCCGAAGTTTGTGCAAACGAAAAAACCGTTGAACACAGTAATAATATTGTTATTTTTACTTTTAGCATAAGTGTAAATGAAGGATGAAAATTAACAAATAATTGGCAGCTAACAACAATGTTTTTTATTTACTGTTTACTTTTTTCTTTGCTTTAACTTGAAAAATAGAATATTATTGTAAAAAAGATATTTTGAATACTTCAAAAAAATATTTCGAGAACTTAGATGCTAGTCGTTTTTTCGCCTTTATTATCGTTTTTTTGGCTCATACTTTTATTACTAGTAGCCCTGAGATTAAATCTTCCAACATTTTTCAATTTGTATACGATTGGGGAAAAATTGGGATGTTAGGTTTGGAATATTTTTTTGTTTTATCAAGCTTCCTAATATCTTGGATAATACTTGAAGAAAAAGAAAAAACCAATTCGTTTAACATTAAAAATTTTCTAATACGAAGAACCTTAAGGGTATGGCCTCTTTATTTTCTGATTGTATTGATAGGTGTTTTGTTAAGTTATATTGCTCAAGCAAACAATATTGAGTTAAGCCCCATTCCACCTTTTGAATATTTTGGATTATTTATTATTAATTTTTACATTATTGAACATGGTGCCAATTTTTTATTTTTTCTTGCATTTCTATGGTCAATTTCTATTGAAGAACAATTTTATTTGTTTTGGTCGTTTGTAATGAAATTCTTAAAAATAAGTTTGCTCTGGTTATCCATTCTTCTCATTATAATATCAATAGTTTTTAGAGCCATTTATATTGATGAAAGTCTTCAATTGTATTTTAACACCATTAGTGCATTGGGGAATTTTGGTATAGGAGGAATTACTGCATACTTGGCGTTCTACAATAAAAGTCTTTTCCGAAAGATTATTAACTTAAAAAAAATACACAACATTATAATTTATACTGTATTAGTATTAAGTATCGTCTTTTTTCATCAACTCAACGAAATCAAAATTTTTACTATTTTTTCTAGGCTTTACTTTTCAATACTATTTGCATTGTACATCATTGAACAATCTTATGGTCAACATCGAGTTTTTGAGCCAGGTAAATCCATGATTTTAAATTATTTAGGTAAAATTTCTTATGGCTTGTATTGTTTTCATGGGGTAGTAATTACCATTTTAATTAAACTTTTAGAACAATTACATTTTACAGAAACTTATTGGCATGTATTTTTGTTATACCCTCTTATAATTTTAGTATTTTCCATCTTATTCGCACATTTAAGTTTTAGGTATTTCGAAAATTATTTTCTTAAACTTAAAGCGAAGTTTTATACTTTTACAAACAATAAATAACACTCATGAAAAAACACGTACCAAACGCTATAACAACATTAAATTTAATTTGTGGCTGTTTGGCTATAACAAATGCTTTTACTGGAGAACTTTATGTCTCTGCAATATTAATTTTTGTTGCAACAATTCTTGATTTTATGGATGGTGCGGCTGCTCGAATATTAAAAGTATCCCATCCTTTAGGAGAACAACTAGATTCACTCGCCGATATGATTTCGTTTGGATTAGCTCCAGGAATTATTTTGTTTCAATATGTAAATTACTTACATGTCGAAAATCCATCTGATTTAATTTCTAGTTATTCATGGATACCATACTTGGCATTTTTCATTCCAATATTTTCTGCTTTTAGGTTGGCTAAATTTAACATTGATACCCGACAAACAGATGGTTTTTTAGGTTTAGCAACACCTGCAAATGCTGGATTTTTTATTTTTATCGTTCTTGTATATCATTACCCTGATTTACCTCAAATCATAAACACAAAAGATATTGTATTACCACTTATTTCTAACCCTATAACAATGCTAGTTTTGGGTATTATTTTTTCATTTTTATTAGTTTCCGAAATTCCTATGGTTTCGCTAAAAGCTAAATCATTACGTTGGACTGGAAATGAACTTCGTTTTACTTTTTTAGGCTTATTTTTTCTTTTATTTATTTTCTTAAATATTACAGCTTTTCCCGTAATACTATTGATCTATATTATTTGGTCGACAATTCTTTCATTCAGCTCTAAAAAGCAAAAATCTTAAAAAATAATGTTAACTGTTTTTTCTGATGAATATTACATGAAAGAAGCTTTAAAAGAAGCTCAAAAAGCTTTTGATGAAGATGAAGTTCCTGTTGGTGCAATTGTAGTTTGTAATAATAAAATTATTGCACGAGCACATAATATGGCAGAAAAACTAAATGATGTAACGGCTCATGCAGAAATGTTGGCTATTACTTCTGCAACCAATTTTTTGGGAGGAAAATATTTAAACGAATGCACCTTATATGTAACACTAGAACCATGTGTAATGTGTGCTGGTGCTTTATTTTGGAGTCAAATAAAAAAAATTGTTTATGCTGCACCTGATGCAAAAAGAGGTTTTAGTTTAATAGAAAAGAACATTTTACATCCCAAAACAGAAGTTGTGGCTGGAATAATGCAACAAGAAGCATCCGATTTAATTACTTTTTTTTTTAAAGCAAAACGTTAATTTTGCTGTAAAATATTATTTTTATGAATATTTTTTAAGAATACAATAGTTTTTATTACATTTGAACATCTTGTTAAAATTTAAATCTAACTATTTGATATTAGTTGAATAGTTTAACAAATTCGATTAATTGGGTTATATTTTAGATAAAATGGCAAGAAAAATTTTGAAAAAACTAAATAAGGTTTTAATATTGCAGACTAAACTACTATAATACTATATTCAAAACAACATGAAACGAATTTTAACAATCTTGCTTTTAGCAGTTCTTACAGCAAATGTAAATGCTGGAGTTATTGTATTAGAAGGTCATTATCAAGGTAAGAACCTTTATGTTCAAAATCCATTTGCTGGTAGTGGCGTTGGTTTTTGTACTTTTGAAGTTACCATAAATGGTGATGTTACAACTGACGAGGTTAACTCAAGTGCCTTTGAAATTGATTTTGCAAACTTTCAATTAAAAGTTGGTGATCCAGTTATCGTTAAAATCAAACACAAAGACGATTGCAAACCTAAAGTTTTAAACCCTGAAGTTTTAAAACCAAAAAGTACTTTCGAAATTGTTGCCATGGACATTTCTAAAGATGGAAATTTTGTTTGGACAACCAAAAACGAAACTGGTAAATTGGCTTATGTAATTGAGCAATATCGTTGGAACAAATGGATTAAAGTTGGTGAAGTTGATGGAAACGGTGCTGTTGATGAAAACAAATATGATTTTAAAATTACTCCTCACTCAGGTGAAAACAAATTTAGAGTAAAACAAGTTGATTACTCAAGCAAACCAAGATACTCTCAAGCTTCTCGTTACATTTCAACTTCGGGCGAAATTTCATTCAGCCCAATAAAAGTTAAAGACATTATTACATTTACTGGTGAAACTCTTTTTGAAGTTTACGACAGTTTTGGAAATATTGTTAAAAAAGGTTTCGGAGAAAAAGTTGATGTTACTAACCTTAAAAAAGGAATTTATTATTTGAACTTTGATAATAAAACAGAAACTTTTGTAAAAAAATAATTCAATTCGTTGAACATTTGAAAGTCCCGAACCTTATTCGGGACTTTTTTTTACCCAAACTGTACTATGAACAAGATTGAACACATTGGAATAGCTGTAAAAAACTTAAAGGAGTCTAACTCTATTTACAGCAAAATATTTAATCAGACTCCATATAAAACAGAAGAAGTAGCGAGCGAATATGTAAACACTTCTTTTTTTAAAGTTGGTGAAAGTAAAATTGAATTGTTAGAAGCTACAAATCCAGAAAGTGCAATAGCAAAGTTTATCGAGAAAAAAGGAGAAGGTATTCATCACATTGCATTTGATGTAGAAGATATTTACGCTGAAATGGCTCGATTAAAAGCGGAAGGATTTGTTATACTTAACGAAAATCCCAAAAAAGGAGCTGACAACAAATTAGTTTGTTTTGTACATCCAAAGTCAACCAATGGTGTGCTAATTGAATTGTGTCAAGAAATTGGATAAGGTATAGATCCCGCTGTAGAGCGGGATAGTTCAACTTACAATTTTGATTTTGTTAACTGCGTTAACAAAATCAAAATTGAGTTTCACTAAATTGTTCTGTCATTTCCTCCATCAATTGGAATTTGAGTACCAGTTATTGTCCTAAATGAATCACTTAGTAGTGCAAAAGTTGTTTTAGCAACATCTTTGGATGACAATTGAATCTTCAATATATTATTGGTTTTATATTCTTCAACTGTTAAACCATAATTTTTTGCTCTACCTTTTAATATATCATCCGTCCAAATTCCAGTATCATAAACCAAGTGTGGATGTAGCATATTTACTCTAATTCCTTTTTCACCAAATTCTAGAGCAGCAATTCTTCCCAATTGAGCCAAACCTGCTTTGGCTACCGAATAGGCAGCGGCTCCAGGTCCAGGAGCTGGAACATTTTTAGAACAAATAATTACAATTGCAGGATTGATACCCAAAGAGAGGTAAGGATAACATAGTTTAAACAACTGTTGGTAGCTAGTCAAATTTATAGCTATGCTTTTATTCCAAGTATCCATGTTCATGTTGGCAATAGAATTACTTTCTGGGAAAATTCCAGCATTGGCAACCAACATATCCAAACCTCCAAAATGAGTTACTGTTTGTTTGATAGCATTTTCTAATTCAATTGTATTGGTTACATCACAAACTAACCCTAAGACATTCTTCATATTAAAAATAGTGCTAATAGATGGGTTAATATCGATTGCGGCGACAACAGCTCCTTCTTCTACTAATTTTTCTACACATGCTTTACCAATACCACTTGCTGCTCCAGTAACCAATGCAATTTTTCCTTGCATCTGTTTTGAAGCACTGGTTTTTTTTAATTTCATTTGCTCCAATTCCCAATATTCCATTTCAAACAAATCACGTTTAGGAAGTGCAACAAATCCTCCAAGCTGTTCTGCCTGAAAAATTGCTTTTATGGTATGTTGAGCAATGTCGTTGATAATGTTACAATCTTTTACTGTTGTACCAAAAGATAATGTTCCGTATCCAGGCAATAAAGCCCATCGAGGAGCTAAATCCAAACACGTTAGGTTTCCTGTATTGAATTCGTTAAAATAATTTTGGTACTCTTTGGCGTAACTTTGAATTGCATCATCAAAATTTCCTTTTATGATTGCTGGTGTTCTTTTTGTTCTGATGATGTGGTCAGGGGTTAAAGTTCCTTTATTAGTAATGTCTGCAACATTAGGAAGTTGACTAAATGCTACGCTTCTCTCAGAGTTATCAAAGTGCGATAATACAGGTTTATTCATCAGTTTAGAAACGCTTAATCTAATCTTTGCAATCTCAGTAGAATCAATAGCTGTTATATTCTTTTCAACCAATTGTTTAGAAGCATTTTTAGCAAGATATTCTTCTGCTTTGGTAACAATATTTATCATTTTGCCATAACTTACCTTAGCATCATCATGAAAAGTAAAAACACCATGATTTAGTAAAATCATACCTTCTAAATTACTCCAATCAGCATTTTTTGTTAAGTTATAAATTTCCTTAGCCAAAATAAAACCAGGCATCACGTAGGGAACGATGAGCATATTTTCCCCATAAAGTTCTTTGATAATTTCTTCTCCTTTTGGAGTATTGGTAATTGTTACCACTGCATCAGCATGTGTATGATCAACAAACTTAAATGGAATAACAGCATGTAAAATAGCTTCAATTGATGCGTTTGGTGCTGAGGGATTGGTCATTGCCATACGTTGATATTTTACCATTTCAACATAGCTCAAC
>CAYJMI010000105.1:0-11310 GCA_964371285.1 uncultured Vicingus sp.
GTTTATATCGGATATAAACAAGTTAGCGGTCGTTATTAAAGACAACCCGACAAATCAAAAACGACAGAAAAATGGAAAAAGAAAAGCCATTGGTAAACAAAAAATATTTGCTTGAAAAATATCCAGGAAAAGGCGGCTGGACTTATGCTGCTATTCCTGAAGTTTTGCAAAGCAAACATTCGCCATTTGGTTGGGTTAAGGTAAAAGGATACATTGACGACTATGAAATTAAAAACTATAAGTTAATGCCAATGAGCAACGGACGACTTTTCTTACCTATTAAGGCAGACATTAGAAAGAAAATAGGTAAGAAGGACGGTGATTGGGTTATTGTAGTTTTATATGCAGACAACACACCGATAGAAATACCAGAAGAATTTTTAGACTATTTAAAGGAAGACTCAATTGCACACAAATCATTTATGACATACACAGATGGGCAACAGAAAGAATTTATAGATTGGATATATTCAGCCAAAACGGACGACACAAAAGTTGTGAGAATTGCTGAAACGCTTAATAAACTTGTGAAACGAGAAAAACTCAGAGACAAGAAATGATAAAATTGATAGTGTAAGCTTCCCTTCAATTCGATCCAATCAAAAATAGAATTCTATAAGTGGACTGTGGAGTTGTTATCATCTGCAAACCACTCGGCAAACGAAGTATTGGTTTCTCGCAGAAATAAGCTGTGTAAAATGATGTCTTTAGGTAATTTGTGTTTTAGCAGAGAAGCAAAATGTACCAACATGTTTTCGCAAGTGGGCTGATAAGGAACTCTGATGAGTTTATTCATAAATTGAAACTGGCTTACATCAATGTTGGCTTTTTCATTTAGCACCAAAGCATGGTCGTAAACATCCACCACCAAATCTTTTACTACTTTTTTAATCACACCAAAATCAACCACCATGCCTTCGTCAGAATCGTTGGTATTGGTTTTTACTTTTCCCTTAACCGTTACATTTAATTGGTACGAATGTCCATGAATATTTTTACACGGTCCATCATAATTTAATAAGGCATGAGCCATTTCGAAATGGAATTGTTTGGTTACTCTAATGGTTGACATGCTTTGAAAAAAGTTAATGGTTAAAAGTTCAAAGTTAATAGTTATTAGTTAATGGTTTCAACTTAATCTGGTACCAATAACAATAACGTCGTCAATTTGTTCCATGGAGCCTTTCCAGTCGGCTAAGGTGGTTTCTAAAATCAATTTTTGTTCGTCCATGGTTTTATCATTTATGGATAAAAACAGTTGTTTAAATTGTTTGTACCTAAATTTCTTCCCTTGTGGACCTCCAAATTGGTCGGCAAAACCATCCGAAAACAAATAAACAGTATCTCCTTTTGATAATTTAACCGAATGATTTTGATACAATTGTTGATTTTCAGAAAAACTACCAATAGGGAATCTATCTACTTTCATTTCGTACAATTTTAACCCTTCATCAGAAATCATATCGGGTACAAGCTCCTCATCAAAATCATATAAGGTATTTACAGAAACAATGTACAACGGATTGTAAGCTCCGGCAAATTCTAAGGTTTGAGTTTTTTTATCGAAAGCACAAAGAGTAATGTCCATTCCATCTTTAATATCTAATTTTTCGACTTCCTTACGCAAGGTTTCTTCCACACCTTTGTTTAGTCGGTCTAATATTTCTGATGGTTTTGTTATTCCATATTCTCCAACAATTTTATCCAATAAATTATACCCAACAATACTCATAAATGCACCAGGAACTCCATGCCCAGTACAATCTACAGCGGCGAATAAAATCAGTTGTGAGTGATGGGTATTGAGTGATGGGTTCACATCACTCATCACTCTTGGCTCATCACTCTGTATGGTATACAACCAGTAAAAATCGCCACTCACAATGTCTTTTGGTTTAAACAACACAAAGGTATCTTTCAATCCATGTGTAAAAGCCTCATCAGAGGGTAATATAGAATCTTGAATTCGTTTGGCATAGGTTATACTGTCAATAATATCTTTGTTTTTTTGTTCAATTTCAGCACTTTTTTGGACCACTTCTTCGGTTCGTTCAATTACTTTTTCTTCCAATAATTGTTTTTCTTTTACGAGTTGTTTTTCACGATATTTAATAAATCCTATCACCAATAGTAAGACAATAAATCCGCAAAGCACAATAAACCAAACCCTTTGCCACAGAGGAGGTGTTATTTCAAAACTATAGGTAATTGGGGTTGAATTCCAAATTCCATTGTTGTTAGATGCTTTTACTTTAAAAGTATATTTACCGGGTGGTAAAGGCGAATAGGTTGCAAAAGTTTGTTGAGTTAAAGGTCGCCAATCTTCATCGGCTCCTTCTAACATTACTTGGTAAAAAACTTGATCAGGGTTGGTTAAACAAATACTGTTGTAATCAATGGTTATTGATTTTTCTCTATAGTTTAACTGTAAATTTTCAGTAAGTGGTCGTTCTTCTAAGTTTACCCGCAAACGAGTAATAAACGTAATGGGTTCAAGTAAATTTTCGTTTATAGCTTTGGTATCCAATTTAATAGCTCCTTTTATGGTTCCAAACCATAAAATCCCATTATTATCCTTAAAAGTTGCATTATTTTTTGATTCTATTCCAAGAAAACCCATATTTTGGGAATAGGAATAAAATTGTTGGTTTTTGGCATCTATTTTATTTAGTCCTTTGTTTGTTCCAATCCAAATATTTCCATTATCATCCATATTAATTAATGAAATATAGTCGGAAAGCAAGCCTTCTTTTACTGTTATTTCTTTAATAATTTTTGTTCCATCAAATACCAAAATTCCTTTCCCTTCGGTTCCAATTAATAAATTTCCTTGTTTATCTTCAACAATACAAGTTGGTGTAAAGTTGTTGTTTAAGTTAATTTTTTTGATTTCAGCACCTTTAATTTTGGATATTCCTTTGCCTCTAGAGCCTACCCAAATATTATTTTTTGAATCAGCAAATACTGCAGTAATGTCATTACCAGCTAAACCATTGTTTTGGCTGAGTCTATCTGCCAATTGGTTTTTAATTTCGTAATACACCAAACCATCAGTTGTTCCTACCCATAAATTGTTTGATTTGTCCACTTCAAGTGCCGTAATTAATGGCTGAGACATGAATGAATTGATTCTAAAATTCACTTCAAACTTATCTAATCTTGCATTGTACTGCATCACTCCCCCACCCCAAGTTCCTATCCAAATGTTACCAAGTTTATCTTGTTTTATGTATCGAACTTCTTGAAAAAGTAAGCCATTATTTTCGTTATAATTTTTAATTACAATACCATCTTTCCCATCCGTGCCAGCGGAAAGTTTTGATATTCCTTTGTTTGTTCCAATCCAGATATTATTATTGTTGTCTTTTAATATTGCCCAAACTTGATTATCTATTAATCCTTCTTCTTTTGTATAAGCAACAAACTGTTCGCCTTTGTATAGTAATAATCCGTTTTCTTTTGTTCCAAACAACACGTTTCCTTCCCTGTCTCCTGCTATGCAACGAATTTTATCATCAATCAATCCTTTAGTATGGTTAATGGTAATCAATTTTTTTTCTCCCGTACTTAATACGGAATTGACTTTGGTAATTCCACCGCCCCAGGTTCCTATCCAAATATTATGTTTTTGGTCTTCAAAAATGGAAGTTACCCAGTTGTGAGCCAACCCATCTCTTACATCGTAAATCTTTAGTTTGTTTTCCGCTTTAATGTATTCGTACGCTCCGCCATTATATGTACCAAACCATAAATTTTCATCACTTGTTTCGTACATCGAAATAATTTGAAAATACAACGGCATGTCTTTCACTACAAAATTGGAAAATTCATCTTTTTGAGCATTGTAATATTTAACTCCAACATCAGTAATAAAACAAACGGTACCATTTTTAAGTTTAGTTACCTGAAAAACGATATCACTTAATCCTTCTTGACCTTTGTATTGTTTAAATTTAATGGAATCAACGTTGTTGGAGTATGGATTGGTAATTTTTATTGCACCACTTTTAAACGAGGTAATCCATAAATTTTCTTCATCATCTTCAGCAATTGAAGTGATATCTGCTCCAATATTTAAAACAGTTTTTCTTTTATCGCCATTAATTCTGGAAACTCCTCCATCGGTATGTCCTGTCCAAATGGCATCTTTTTTATCAATGTAAATAGATTTTACAGCACCATCGGCTAAGCCATCTTCGGTAGTATAATTAGTAAAATCTTTGCCATTAAATTTCGACAATCCACTTGCCGTTCCTATCCACAAATAACCTTGTTTATCTTGTATTACAGTATTTACGCTCGATTGAGCTAGTCCCTCTTTAACACTATATACATCAAAATGATATTTTTGAGCATTCAGTTGAAAACTCATAAAAAAAAGAACCGACAAGATAATTAGCTTGTCGGTTAATTTGTTGGTATTCAATTTCATTAGTAAACTGATTATTTTTTCATAAAAAAGAAAGTTCCGTCTTCATCTTCAAGCCCTGCAATTTTACCAAACTTTGGTTTTTGTGAACCACTTTCTTTAGTAACTGCACTACTCACTTTGTTTACAATCGTTTCTATAGGAATACAGGCATCTGGATTTGCAACAAGTGTATTGGCAAATGTTTTGGTAAATTGTGAATTATCAACTGCCAACTCATAACCTGCTGAAGAAAATACTTGTGAAGACTTAAATTTAGAGGCTTGCCAATCGTTACAATTTTTTTCTTTTGGTGTTGAACGCATGGCTTGGTAAAACGATGGTCCAGATTCACAAGCATCAGTAACAACCAACGTATGAGTGATGTATTTTGAGTACGATTGCATGGCTGCTTTTAAATTATTGATGTTGAAATAGGTAAACTCCTCATCACGTTTAGCATCAACTGGAATCCAATAACCCGATTCGTTGATAAATTTACCATGACCAGCATACCAAACCAACACAGAATTTACTTGATTGCTTCGTACTAAATCTCTTAACTCAATAGAAAAGAATTTTTCTAATTGAGATTTACTCATGTTTGATTTGTGAATGATGTTGTTGATTTTGTATTTAGCAAACGCAGATTTCATCATGGTAACATCTTTGGTAGGTCCATCTAAACTTGCAAAGTTGCTGTATTTTGAATTTTCAATAAAAACCACCCACGTTTTTCCCATTGGATTATCAGCCAAAATAGCCACATTTTCTCTATTTATTGTAAATGTTTTTTCTATTGCATTTCCATAAATATCTTCGGCAATAACTTTAAAGTTGTCTTTATTTAAAATATTAATAGTTGCTGAAAATTTAGGATTCATCTCTTCCAAAACAAAACTAGCATTTGCACCATCAATCATAATTTTTCTAATTAAACTTTCATCGGTTAAAACACCTTCAACATAAAGCGTAGGTGCATCAGAGTCTAAATAAATCATTCCGTTATCTGAAGCATAAGGAGCCATTAATTTTACTAAAGGAGCATCTATTTCGGTTTCCATTAATTTGTAATTCCAGGTTTCGCTGTTTTGATAAATATCAAACGCAGTAATGCTTATTTCTTTTGTAGAAGGTAATTCCATTTCTAATTCAAAAAATGGATTTAAAGTATCTTTATTAAAACTTGCGTCTTTACCATTTATTTTAACAAATTCAATGGCACTTTCATCATTAATTTGACCTTTAATGGTGTATTTTGTTAATCCTTTTGCAATTTGTAACTGACCTTCTTTTAATGAAATTGGGTCTATCATTACAATTTTTGGGTTATTTTTTTCTCTGTTTAATTCATACAAACGTTTTTTTGCGTCATCGTACAATTTAAGTGCATTGCCATCGTAAGGTGTATATTTTTTAATGGTTTCATAATCTTTAATTGCCGATTTGTAATCCAACAATACTTCAAAAGCTTTAGCTCGTAAATAGTAAACAAAATAATCTTCCTTGTTTAATTGAATGGCTTTGGTGTAATCAGCAATGGCATTTTGATGTTGATTAATTTCTTGATAAACATTTCCTCTTAATATATAGTATTTTGTAATTTCTGGTTTTAACGTAATTACTTTAGATAAATCATCAACTGCCTTTACGACATTTTTATGTTCTAAATTTATAGCTGAACGCATTAACAAAGCATCCACATTATTACCATCAAAAGCAACTGCTTTATCTATAGATACCATTGCTTTATCATATTCCATTAATTTAGAAAAAGTAAATGCTGCTCCAATGTGAGCATCAACCATTTTACTATCATAAAAAAGTGCTCTATTAAAACTGTAACCTGCATCTTTATAGTTCATTAAACTATCTTGAGCAACTCCTTTTAAATAATACAATCTTGCATTTTTTAAATTTCCTATCGCTTCATCAGCAGCATCGGCAGCATCTTGATATCTTTTTAATTGCATTAAAGCCAACGTTTTATATTCAAACGCTTCCATTAACTTTTTGTCGTACGAAACAGCCAGTGATAACGAGGCAATGGCTTCGTTAAATTTTTCAGATTTATAATAAACTCTACCCAAGTTACCATGAAATTCAGGCTCTTTTGGTTTTACTTCGGTGGCTTTTTTAAAATCGCTAATTGCTCTATCTAAGCTATTGGTAGCTTCAAAACTCAAACCTCTATAATTTAAAGCTCTGTCATGGTCAGCTTTTGATTCTATTACTTTCGAAAATTCTTCAATGGCTGTTTTGTAATCTTTGGAGGTAAAGGCTTTTTCTCCGTTTTTGAACCAAGTAAAATAGTTTTGGGCATTTACTGTAAACGATACAATTACCAATAAAACAGTAATAAAAATAGGCTTTTTCATAGTGTTCATATTATAAAATATTCATAATCAACAAGCTACAAATTTAATAATTTTTTCGATGACTTATCAATTTTTATAGATGAATTACAAAATTTTATTCACATTTTTTTACTCTTCAAATGCTTAATTTTGTATCTATAAAAAAAATAATGTTAAAAAAAGATAAAATAAAACTGATTGTAGTATTAATACTTATTGTATTAATGGCTACAACCTACTTTATTTTTGGTAAAGAAAGTATTGTTATGAAATCAATGGCTGGTTTTAGTTTAATTTTTTGGGTTGTAACAATGATTTATCTAAATAAAAAAGCATGATTATATTTTTTTAAAACGAAAAACCAACCCAATGATTGATATAAAAACCATACAAACCGAAGTTGATGCTAGCTTTCTTTATAAAACCCTTGCCGATAACGAAGATGATGAAAATGTAGCTCATGTTTTTTATCAAATGAGCGAAATTGAACTGAGCCATGCCATTGCATTTTTGGCTAAAAACAATTTAGACGCTTCAAACTTACCACTACCATCAAATCGAGCCAAAATATTAAAGTTTATTGGTAAAATATTTGGCTACGATTATGTTTTAGGTGTATTGCTCGATACCGAAAAAAGTATCTCTTCAGCAGTACTTTCTGCCCGAAAAAAAACAAAAACTACTACTTCTTTATCCGATACTGCACATGTAACCATTCTAAAAAACATACTTAATAGCACATCAAGTGTTTCGGGTTCGAGTTTAGCTCGATTCGAAAAACGACATCGTTCAGTTGGCGGAAATGCCTTAAGAGCTGCTGTTTTGGGTGGTAACGACGGTTTGGTTTCAAATTTTAGTTTAATTATGGGAATTGCTGGTGCAACAAGCGGACAAAAGGAAGTATTGTTGGCTGGGCTTGCCGGACTTTTAGCAGGAGCATTATCGATGGCATTAGGCGAATGGATTTCGGTAAAAAGCTCCCAAGAGTTGTACGAAAACCAAATGGAATTAGAAATGGAAGAGCTGGAAACCAATCCAGAAGGTGAAGAAAAAGAATTGGCGCTGATTTATTATTCGAAAGGAATACCTGAAGAACAAGCCAAACAAATGGCTAAGGAAGTGATGACCAACAAAGATAAAGCTCATGAAATTTTAGTGAAAGAGGAATTAGGAATTAATCCAGATGATTTAAAAGGTTCAGCCATGGAAGCTGCTATTGCCTCTTTTATACTTTTTGCATTTGGAGCTGTTATTCCTGTTATTCCTTTTTTCTTTTTTGGAGGTTATAAAGCTGTAATCATCAGTACTATTTTAAGTGCGATGGGTTTATTTGTTATTGGAGCAAGCATTACCCTATTTACTGGAAAAAGTGTCTGGTATTCGGGTTTCCGTCAAGTTCTTTTTGGATTAATTGCTGCTGCAATCACTTTTGGCATTGGAAGTTTAATTGGTATTTCGATTAGTTAATTAATCCAATTTAAACTTATTTATTAAAGGATTAGCATACATTTCCAATAAAATTTTTCTAGCTTGTTCGTTATTTTCCAAATCAACCGATTTTAGCTTTTTGGAAATATAATCCAGAAAATCATTCTTTTCTTTTTCGGAATAATATGTAACATAGTTCGTTGAGTTGTTCAACAAATCATAAGAAATATAATTGTTAGGCCACAATTGGTAGTGTTGCTGTATTTCTTCATCCAAAATTTGAGCAACATTTTTTAACAACTCGTTTCGATTATGAATAGATGATAATTGCGATATTTTTTTATTTAAAGGCGTACAAAAACTCAGTTTCACATTTCCTTTTAAACCCTGAATTCCAGTAAGAATATGAACATAATCTTCGTTTGGTTTTTTCACATACGTTTCACCGTTTGCCTTTGCCATTAGTTCGTGTAATTTCATGGCATCACAAGGGTCGTATTCGTACGAAATACTTACTGGCATAATGTTCATGTTCATTAAATGTTGAAACAAATCTGTTTTTGCCGAAAGCACAAACATTTTTAACAAACCCGGATTGGTTTTATCGTTACCATCTTTAGCTCGTCCTTCGCGTTGAGCAATCCAAACCGATTGCTTTTTTACGTTTAAAACATATTGAATATACTCTGACAACTTTATAGATGCAGCGAGCATTTCTTGATTGGGTAAGTTTCGTTGTACCACAAAACTTCTATTTAACCTCACCAAATCTTTTACCCAAGGTATTTGAAGTAAATTACTACCTATTGCAATTTCACAACCATCGAACCCATTATGTATTAAACCATAATTGATAAATGCTGAGTCTAACACAATATCCCTGTGGTTCGACATAAAAACATATTGTTTATTTTTTTCGATATTTTCGAAATTTTCAAAGGTGATGCCTTTAATGGTTTCTTCAATCGCTTTTAAAATGGTTGAACTAACAATTTCTTTCTGAAATTGAATAATACTCTGGCATGATAATAGCCAAGTTCGAACATGCTCAGGAGTTAATTCTGGATGATACAATTTTATGGCATTCATTAAAACATCAACTTTAGCCAATCTTTCAGCTACTTCCAAGTACTCATTATCAGTAAAACACCTTATATCATCAAATTTATTCATTAGAAATTTTTTTTTCAAAAATATTATCTATTTTTAGATTTTGCTAATTAATTGTAATTGAATAAAAATTATGAACTGCGAAGCACTCATAATCACCTTAAAAAATAAAAGCCATGACTAAAAAATCACCATACCTATTAATACTCCTTTTTTCAATTATTTTTTATGGTTGTCCATATCAAAGTCCTGTAGAATTATGCACCTATGAAGAAGCTCTTAAAACAGATAAAAATTTAGAAGGCAGTTGGGTGGCTTTTCATGCTGATGGTTCAAAAGATGAATTATTGATTGAAAAAATTGCGAAATCTGTTCTTCAGGTTTCTCATAAAGAATTGGATAAAAACGACCGGTCAAAAGGAATTAACAAATACAGGGCTTATGCTACTAACTTAAATGGAGTTGTTTTGTTTAATATTGAAACCAAAGAAAACAAGTATTTACTCTCTAAATATGGATGGACTGGTAAAAACGAATTTTATCTTCAAACAATAAATGAAGAATATATGGAGAAAAATTTTGTAGTAGATAGTGTTACTACCGATAACCTGAAATCTTTTTTGTTTGATATTGCGAACAGAGATGAAATATATGATGAACAGGTAGAATTTTATAGGAAAGATTCTCCAGAATATTTAAAAGTAAAAATGTTTATGAAAAAATCAGGATTTTAGTCTTCTTCTTTAAGAACCTCATCCTGCTCTTTTTTTATACTTTTTGAGTAATCAACATTAAAATTAAATTCCCCTTTGTTTTTCTTATATTCGATTAAAGCAGATGGAAAATCCATATCAGAATCATCAACTCCTTTTCTTTTTTTAACCAACTCCATAACAAACATAAAGGGTTCTGCTCCTTTATCTCCTTCAAAGGTAGAAATAGCTATACGTTTAGGCATAAACCCATCTTTCACTAATTCTAGAGTATAATATTTTTGAAGTTTTAAATCGTAAGAAAACTTTTTAGCCCAAACTACTGTTGAAATTAGAATATTTTCCTCGTATAGATTAATGGTAACATCTCTCATGTTTTTATTTTCTTCGTCAACCAAGTAACCTGAAAAATTAACTTGAGAATTAACCTTGTTGATGAAAAAAAAGAAAGCTAAAACAATAAAAATATGTTTCATATTTAAAAAAATAACGCAAATGAACTTCGTTCTACGGTTTTAATAACTAAAAGTTACATAAACTATTAGTTTTCAATTATTTTAGGTGTTAATACCTAGAATTTAAAAAAATCTCAAAAAAATTGCAACCTCTTTTTGTTTATAAGTAGGTAAACTATAATTATTTCGAAATAATTATCTTTTTTGTTGTCGACTTTTTTCCGTCAACCAATCGAATAAAATAAATTCCATCTTTCAAATCGGAAGTATTTACAATGTACTTTGCATAAACAGAAGATATTTTTTTTGAAACAATAACTTTTCCAACCAAATCAACCACTTCTAAACGTTCAAATTTAAATTCTCCAGGCCATTCCAATGTTACACTATTAGATGCAGGGTTTGGATACATGATTAATGATGAAGATGGTAAAAACTCCCCAATTGATGTGCCACCACATTTGTTTGAAGACAGTAACGAAACTCTGTCAGTATTTAAAAACGACCACATCCTATCTTTCTGCCCTTTGGTAAACATGTTCATACAAGCGTCGGTTGAGTAATCCATATAATTTTCTAACATGTCTGGTGGGTCGTATCCATTCCAGTATGGTTCAGCAACAGCATCATCACAGGTATTGTTTGTTAAGGTACATATTTGTTGCGAAGCTGCTGCGGCATTTGGAGTATCGGTAACATAATCGGTCGAATCGCAATCGCCATCACCCCAAATGTGTCGTAAACCAAAATAATGACCAACCTCATGACTAGCGGTTCTTCCTAATTTGGCTGGGGTAGCAACTGTATCCCAAGGTCTATAGCCGGTGTGTTGATAAGTT
>CAYJMI010000106.1:0-11102 GCA_964371285.1 uncultured Vicingus sp.
AACTATTACTAGCTGGTTAAAAGAAGTTGGAGATGTTATTGAAGCTGACGAAGCTGTAGTTGAAATTGCAACCGATAAAGTTGATTCTGAAGTTCCTTCAACTGCCCAAGGAATATTAATTAAAAAATTATTTAACGTAGGTGATGTAGTCCAGGTGGGTCAAGCTATTGCAATTATTGGTGCAGAAGGCGAGGTGATATCAAGTGCTCCAAAACAAACTGAAACCGTTGCAAAAGTTGAAGCTCCAACACCTGTTGCTGAAACCACTACAATTCTTCCAGTTGCTGAAACCTCCACAAATATTGCTGTTGCTCATTCTGATGAAAAACTAGGGAAAACTTCACCAGCAGGTAAATTTTTATCTCCTTTGGTTCGAAGTATTGCCGAAAAAGAAGGTATTTCTTCTGCTGAATTAGATGCTATAAAAGGAACTGGTAATGATGGAAGAGTTACAAAATCTGACATTATAAATTATCTTCCAAACAGAGGTTCACAAATCTCCAATCCCGAGAAATCGGGACAAGTCCTCCAATCTCCAATCTCCAATACAAAACCTCAGACAATTGTTGAAGAAAAATCGGTTACAGCTCACATCAAAAAACAAGTTATTCCATTAATGCCAGGCGATGAAATTATGGAAATGGACAGAATGCGTAAGATTATTGCTGAGCACATGGTGATGTCAAAACACACTTCACCACACGTAACTTCGTATGTTGAGGCTGATGTTACCAATATTGTAAACTGGAGAAACAAAGTAAAAGATTCGTTTAAAGCACGTGAAAATGAAGCCATTACCTTCACTCCTATTTTTATTGAAGCCATTGTAAAAGCGATAAAAGATTTTCCGATGGTGAACATTTCTGTGGATGGCGATAAAATCATTAAAAGAAAAAGCATCAACATTGGGATGGCTACTGCACTACCTTCTGGAAATTTAATAGTACCGGTAATTAAAAATGCCGACCAATTAAATTTGGTAGGATTAACAAAAGCAGTAAACGATTTAGCAAATAGAGCCAGAAACAATAAATTAACTCCAGATGATATTTCTGGTGGAACATATACTATCACCAATGTCGGCTCGTTCGGCAACGTAATGGGAACACCAATTATTAACCAACCTCAAGTGGCTATTATGGCAGTTGGAGCAATAAGGAAACTTCCAGCGGTAATAGAAACACCTGATGGTGATGCAATTGCAATCCGTCAAAAAATGTTTTTATCACATGCATACGACCATAGGGTTGTTGATGGCGCATTAGGCGGTATGTTTGTTCGTAGAGTTGCTGATTATCTTGAAAATTTTGATGTTAATCGTGAATTTTAACCAATTAGTAGAAAGATAATTACAACTAAAATTTGCCAAGTGCCTTAAATAAAATATATTTGTAAAGTACAATTAAAAAAAATTGATGAAAAATTTTGCCCTAATACTTGCACTAAGCTTTGTTTATTCGTTTTCAACTGCTCAGGACTCTTTTAATCAAAAATTTCTTGAAGCAAATACCTTGATGGAAGAATCCATGTTTAACATTGCTTTACCTATTTGGTTAGATTTAGTTTCTCAACAACCTGATAACTCTAATGTCAATTATAAAATTGGCGTTTGTTACATTCATTCAGGAAATGAGAAAAAAAAGGCTTTAGAATACCTTAAAAAAGCCATTGAAAAAACCAGTTCTAATTACGACCCATTCAATACTAATGAAGATAAAGCACCCAATGAAGCTCATTTTTACTTAGCTCGTGCTTACCATTTAAATTATGAATTGGATTTAGCCATGACTCATTACAATACATTAAAAGAGAAAATCACAAAAAAACACTATCTTTTTAATGAATTAGAACATTTTACAAAACAATGTACATATGCTAAAGAAGCAGTAGCTAAACCTGTAAATATTGAAGTGCAAAACATAGGTAAAACCATTAATACTAATTATCCGGAATACAGCCCTGTTCTTTCTCTTGACGAATCTACTATTTATTTTACCTCACGTAGATTAAGAAATGACAGTTCAAATTATTTCATTAAAGATGTTAATGATGGTCAATATTACGAAGATATTTATGTGTCGAATAATTATGATGGTTCGTGGACAGAACCAGAATTGCTTAATATAAATACTGAAGGACATGAGGCCACTATCAATATTTCTGTAGATGGTCAAACACTGTTTATTTATAAAGACGACAACGGAAATGGTAATTTATATTACAGTACATTAAATGAAAATGAATGGTCAAATCCAAAACTTTTAGGTTCTGACATAAATTCTGAGGCTCAAGAAACACATGTTTCAGTTTCTCCAGACGGAACCTTACTTTATTTTGTAAGCGATAGAAAAGGTGGAATTGGTGGTCAAGATATTTATTTTTGTAACAAATTACCAAATGGCGAATGGGCAAAAGCTCAAAACATTGGCAATGTAATAAACACACCTTATAATGAAGATGGTGTATTTATACATCCTGATGGAAAAACAATGTACTTCAGTTCTCACGGGCATTCAAGTATTGGTGGATTTGATGTTTTTTACAGTATAAAAAATGAAGAAACTGGTATTTGGTCAACACCTGTAAATTTAGGATATCCAGTAAATTCAACTGATGATGATGTGTTTTTTGTAACATCTGCTGATGGTAAAAGAGGCTATTATTCGTCATTTCAGGAAAAAGGTTTAGGTGAAAAAGATATTTATCAAATATCTATGACCGATGCCGAAGAAAAACCATTAACTCTTTTAACCGGTATTTTACGGGTTCTTGGTGAACCAGAAACACCAGCGAATGCTCAAATTGTTATCACAAACAATTTAGACGGCAGTTTAATAGGAATTTATAAACCAAGAAAAAAAGATGGGAAATTCAGTATTATTTTAGAGCCAAATATCGATTATCACATCGTTTATTCAGCATTAGAATTTAAACATGAAGAAGATTTATTTGTACCAGAAGTTTCCTCTTTTAAAGAAATTAACAGAGGAATTGACTTACAAGATATCGTTTTTGGTAACCAACAAGATATGATTGGGTATTTAAAAGGATTTGTAGAATATAAAAAACTAATGGCAGCAGGCACAAAAATTAGTTTACTGGATGACAATGACAAAGTATTGGAAAGTACTAAAACCGACAAAAACGGTCAATTTACTTTTAACAAACTAAAACCGGACGAATATTATCTAGTTCGTTTTGATGATGTTGATGCCAATTTTATTGATGATGCTAAAGTGTATCTTTTAAACGATAAAGGTGAAAAAGTAATGTTAGCTGTTAAAAAATCGAAAAACAGACGTTTATTTAAAGCTCTTAATACTGTTGAACTCAATAAATTAAAATTAATAGAAGAAAAAGACAGTAAACCTATACTTCCTACTGATGTTGTTGATACTACACCAAAAGATAATAGTAACAAACAAGTTATTGCTTCTTACAAAGAATTCTTCGATTACAATATTAAAAAAGTGAATACAACTAATGACATGTATGTTACCATGTTAAATAAAATTACTGAAAACATTAATCAAGGGGTCAAAGTTGTTATCGAAATTGAAGCAAGTGCATCAAAAGTTCCAACAAAAACTTTTGGCTCAAATGAAGAATTAGCTAAATATAGAAGTGATGATGCCAAACAAACGATTATTACTTCATTAACCGAAAAAGGTATTAGTACTGATAAATATTCTTTTAAAAAGGCTAAAAATTTAGTTCAAGGGCCAAAATACAAAGGTGATGCTGAAAATACAGGGACTTACGAAAAATACCAGTACGTTATTATAAATGTTAAATAATATTAATAATTCCATTACTTGAATAATAATGAACATTAAATATATTCTAACAAAAAGTCTTTTTACTAAGACTTTTTGTGTTTTTGTTGGGTTACTTTTTGTGTTCAACTTAAATGCACAAAATGTAAACAAAAATAAAACACTACGCCAAGCTAGAAAGGCATTGTACAAAGAAAAATTTGTTGATGCTCAAAATTTATTTCAGCAATTGGTAAATGCAGAGCCAACAAATGATATTTATAATTTTGAAGCTGGTTTAAGTTATTATTTCTCAACTTTTCAACAAACAAAAGCTATCCCATTTTTTGAAGCTGCACTAATTAATTCTAAAGAAGACACTATTGTAGAACTACTTTATTATTTAGGTAAATCTTATCAATTAAATAGTGAATTTGAAAAATCAACCGAAACATTTAAAAAGTTTAACAACTTTATAGATTATAAATCAAAATTTGGTAGAATACTGCACTCAGATATAAATCAAGAAATAAATAATAATACTTCTGGAACAAACTACTTAGCCGAAAAAAATAGCAAAATATTTGTTGAAAAAGAAAAAACACACATTAAAAATGCCAATATTTTCATTGAAAATATTGGTCAAAATGTAAACACTTTAGGCAGAGAATATGCTCCAGTTACACACCATTCAGGAGAGGTAATACTCTTTACATCAAGAAGAAATTATAAAGGGAATAAGTTAGATAAAGGAGATTTATTGCCTTACGAAGATATTTATGCAGCTAAAAAAACTGAAAATGGTTGGACATTGTTAACCGATAAAACCGAATTAAAAAAATATTTACCAGAAAATGTAAATACAAAAAAACATGATGCAAGTATTACTTACGCTGCTGATGGAAAAACAATATTTACTTATAAAAAAGATGCCATTTGGCAATCTGATTATATAAATGAAAGTTGGAGTCCGTTAAAAAAATTGAACGACAATATAAATGTTAATAAATTTAATGTGCCAAGTGTTACCATTTCATCAGATGGAACCGTACTGTTTTTTGTAGCCACAAAAAAAGATGGTATGGGTGGAAAAGATATTTATAAATCTGTAAAAAAACCTAATGGGGAATGGGAAATACCTACGATACTTACCTCAAACATCAATACTAGAGAAGATGAAGATGCCCCATTTTTAACGCAAGATGGAAAAACATTGTATTTTAGTTCAAAGGGACACCAAACTATGGGAGGTTATGATATTTATAAATGTGAATTAGTAAACAATGAATGGACACTTGCTGAAAACATTGGAATACCATTTAATTCACCAGCCGACGACATTTTTTTTGTAGTTAATAATACCTATGAAAACGGATTTTTATCTTCTAATCGTATTGAAGGATATGGAGATTTTGACTTGTTTAGCTTTTCTACACAATGTAAAAACCTCGAAAATATTGAAATTAGGGGTATTGCTTACAATAAAACAAATCAAAAACCTTTAGCTACTAGATTAACCTTAACCAACACCAAAACAAACGTTATTGAAAATACCACTACATCATTAATAACCAATGGTAAATTTTTATTGGTAGCTAAGCCAGAAAATAATTATAAATTAACCATAGAAGCAGAAGGATTTAGCTCCCAAACCATTTCTTTTTCTACACCAAAACAATGTGAATATTTCCAATCCTTCTCAGAAATAAGTTTAGAACAAGTTGTTGCTGATAGTAAAAATTATCAAGTTGCAACTGTTCGAAATTCATTCTTTAACGCTAAAGAATTAGCAGACATAACTCCTGCAAATAAAGAAGCTATCCAACGTGAAGTTCCTTTTGTTAAAACCGAAACTGACGAAAATTATGATACTGATATGAAATTAATTTCTTATTCAAGAAACTTAAACCCAGCAACTACTCCTAATTTCTCTATTATTTCAGATACCATTCCTGTTGAATTATTGGCTTCTACAGTAAATACTAATACAGAAGTTGAAACAGGGACTTCTCAAATAATTCCTGAATTTGAACCAGTCTATTTTGAGTTTGACAAATCAAATCTCACAAATGATGCAAAAAAGAAATTGGATAAAATCGCTTCATACCTTAAATCTTCCGAAGGAAAAAACTTAGTATTAAACATTACAGGTTATGCTGATGGAAAAAGAGATTTAGAGTTAAATCAAAAGATTTTTTCTAAACGAAAAATTCCTTTTACCAAAGAAGCCGCTGAGCAAAGAAGCAAAAGCTATAACTTAGAATTATCCAAAAAAAGAGCAGAAACTTGTGCAACTTATTTGAAAAATAAAGGGCTAAAATCAACTCAATTAAATATTGAATATGTTGGTGAAGATAACTCAATACTACCTAATATAAATAATGATGGTAGCAACAATTTAGAAAACCAAAAACAAAACAGAAGGGCTACTTTAAAATTAAGTAACCAATCTGTCCTTTAAAAACAGAAAAAAAATTATCTTTAGGGTTTGGTATCGAATTTGTTTGGTGTTCAAAAACATATTTTGAAAGGAATTAATAAATATATCGTTTTAAGTCTAACGACATTATTCGTTGGTAGCAGTTTTGCTCAAAAAGCGGATCCTGCTGATGCGGAAGAACATTTTAAATTTCAAAATTATACTGATGCGTTAATTGTATATAAAAAATTGATTGAAAAAGACCCAAAAAATGCTGACTATCCATATAAAGCAGGTTTTTGTATTTTGCACACAGATAGAGATAAAAGTGAAGCCGTAAAATTTCTTGAAACTGCATCAGAAAGAAAATCAGACCCAGATGTTGATTTTTATTTAGCTAAAGCTTATCATTATAACTTAAAATTAAACGAAGCTTTAGAAACTTATGAAAAATATAAAAAATCCGCACTAGGCACAAAACAAGTTGAGGTACCAAGAGAAATAGAAATGGTAAAAAATGCTATGTTATTTGTAAAATCTCCTGTTGATATTACCTTTGAAAACGCAGGAGATAAGGTTAATACTCAATACCCAGATTATTACCCAATAGTTACTCCAGATGAATCCTATTTATTTTTTACTTCCAGAAGAAAAGGAGTTGTTGGTGGCACCAGAGAATTTGATGGTTATTATTCTTCTGATGTATTTTTTACTAAAGTTGATAGTGGCGAATTTATTCCTGCTAAAGGAGCTGGAATAATGGTAAATTCGGCTTTCGACGAACAAGCAGTTGGTCTATCTTATAATGCTGACCGATTATTTGTTTATATGGACAATATTAAGGAGTTTGGTGATATTTATGAATCGAAAATGACCACAGGTAAATTTAAAAAGATTGAAAAATTAGGTCCTTCAGTTAACTCATCAGGTTTCGAAAGTGCTGCAACCATCTCTGCTGACGAAAATACCTTATTTTTTGCTAGCAGGAGAGAAGGTGGATTTGGTGAAAAAGATATTTACATGACAAAAAAACTCCCAACAGGCGAATGGGCTGAACCTCAGAACTTAGGAGATGTTATCAATACACCTTATGATGAAGATTTTCCAAACCTATTTTATGATGGGAATACACTTTATTTCTCCTCAAAGGGACACAACAGTATGGGTGGATTTGATTATTTTAAGACCTTGTGGAATGCAACAGACAATACTTGGTCTAAACCTATCAACTTAGGTTATCCTTTAAATACTCCAGAAGATAATTTATGTATATCATTTACTGAAAATCAAAGCCATGCCTATATTTCAGCATGGCAAAAAGACAGTAAAGGCGAAAAAGACATTTATAAAGTTACTTTTAATGAAACAGATTTACGTCAAACAGTAATAAAATCTAAAGTAATCACACAAGGTTCAACAGAAGTTATCAAAGATGCTCTTATTAATGTAATTGATGTTAGAACACAAGAAGAAGTTGGAAATTACACTCCTAATCCAAAAAGTGGTGCTTTTGCTATTATTTTAAAACCCGGAAAATATCAAATCTTAATTGATGCTCCTGGCTTTGCACCAAAAACTGAAGACATAACAATACTTGGTAAAAGTGATTTTATTCCTTTTAAAGAGCAGGATTTTATTGTTATACCTTAAATTCTTTAATACATCTTTTTAATTATGAAGTTAAAATTAGGTAAACCTATTGCATTTTTCGATTTAGAAACTACCGGAGTAGATGTTGCGACCGATCGAATCGTAGAAATATCAATCGTTAAAATTATGCCCAATGGCGATAAAGAAATTAAAACTAAACGAATTAATCCTACCATCCCGATTCCTGCAGCATCTTCGGCAGTTCACAGCATTACTGATGCTGATGTTGCTGATGCACCAACTTTTGCAGCAGTTGCCAAAGAATTTTCAAAGTTTATTGAAGGTTGTGATTTAGGAGGCTTTAACTCTAACAAATTTGATATTCCGTTGTTGGCAGAAGAATTTTTAAGAGCAGATGTTGATTTTGATGTGTCAAAAAGAAGCTTAGTTGATGTACAAAACATTTTTCACAAACTGGAACAACGAACACTTTCCGCTGCATACAAATTTTATTGCGATAAAAATTTAGATAATGCTCATAGTGCCGAAGCAGATACTGTTGCAACTTACGAAATTTTGGAAGCCCAACTGGAAAAATACCCCGAACTGGAAAACAACATTAAGTTTTTGGCTGAATTCTCTCAACGAACCAACAATGCTGATTTAATGGGTAGAATTGTATTTGATGAAAACGGAATTGAAGTATTTAACTTTGGAAAACACAAAGGAAAATCCATTGAACAGATATTTGAAATTGAGCCCGGTTATTACAGTTGGATGATGAATGGAGATTTTCCTTTGTACACAAAAAAGGTACTGACTAGTATTAAACTTAGAGGGTTAAAAAAATGAAAATAATTTGTATTGGTCGTAACTACATTGACCACGCTAAAGAATTAAACAATCCAATTCCAACAGAACCTGTATTTTTTCTAAAACCTGATACTGCATTATTGCAAAATAGAGTCCCCTTTATTTACCCCAGTTTTACCAAAGATTTACATCACGAAGTTGAAATTGTGGTAAAAATTAATAAAATTGGCAAACACATTGAAGAACGTTTTGCCCATAAATACTACAACGAAATTTCGGTTGGAGTTGATTTTACTGCTCGAGATGTCCAACAACTTTGTAAAGAGAAAGGTTTGCCTTGGGAAAAAGCAAAAGCATTTGATGGTTCTGCTCCTACCGGAAAATTTATTCCTATTAGTGAATTTCAAGACATCAATAAATTAGCGTTTAGTATTCAAATTAATGGTGAAACCCGACAAAAAGGAAATACTCAAGATATGATTTTTAATATTAACAAAATCATTGCATACGTTTCGCAATTTGTAACCCTTAAAATTGGTGATTATATTTTTACAGGGACTCCTGCTGGAGTGAGTTCAGTTAAAATTGATGATAAAATTGACTGCTTTATTGAGGATAAAAAGCTGTTGAGTTTTAATGTGAAATAATTACAACTCTTTCAATCGCTTTATGTTACGTTCGATATAAGTTTTAGGGGTTAATAATGCATCTTGAATTCGCTTAGCGTATCTTATACTATCAAGCACTTCTTTATGTTTTTCTTCAATGATGTGTTTTTGATTTTCAACCAAATGTTTTTGTTCTTCAATAATTATATTTTGTCGTTGAGTTACTTTAAATCGGTTGTACATAAAGCCTGCAAAAATTATGACTAAAATTAGTCCACCAAACAATGCAAATTGCTGATTTTTTTTCACTTTTAATTGTGCATCTTTGATATCGTTTTCTTTTTGTTTAAGTTCATTTTGTGTATTCAGCTTATTTATTTCTTGCTCTTTCGCTACTAAATCAAGTTCTACTTTAAAAAAACCGATGTTGTTTTCATATTCATCTAAAGCCATTTGCTTCTCAAGACTTATTAATGAATCTGTTAAAAATAAAGCTGTTTTATAATCTCCTATGAAAATTTTTATTTTCTTTAGCGATTGTAAAGTAGAAATGATTAAACCTTTATCTGATAATGAATTCATTAATGTTAAGGATTGTTGAATATATTCGTTTGCTTTTGCCATGAGCTTTAACTCGGAATAATTATCGCAAATAATGTTGTTAGATTTTATTAATGTAGCTGTATCAGAAAATAAAATGGCTAGTTTATTCGATTGTTTAGCCAATTCAATAGATTTTCGATAGTTTTTTAAATCGTAATAAATCAACGAAATATTTAATAATACCATAGAAACAGAGAGTGTATCATTAGTTTCTTCATAAATTTTCAGTGCTTTTTCGTAGGCTTTTATTGAATTATTATAATCGCTTAAATTTCGATATGCTATTCCTAAGTTGTTTAAAACATTGGACAAAGCATAGGTGTAATTATGTTTTTCCAAGACAATTTCTGAGTTATTCAAATATTCTATAGCTTCTTTATGTTTGTTCTGACCAAGAAAAATTAACCCAATATTTGCGTTTATAAATGCTTGCTGAACTTCATCATTATTTTTTTTACACAATTCTAAGGCTTTTTTTGAATAGTTCATACCTGTTTCAAACTGTGAAATCATTTGATAAACACCGATAAGATTATTATAAATATTTAATAAATACTTGTCATCGTTATTTTTTTCGGCAATATCCAGTGCTTTTTTATAGTTATAAATAGCTAATGAAAAGTTTTTTTGGCTGTTGTACACATTTCCTAAATTGGTATAAACACTACAATACTTTTGATAAGTACCATTTCCATTTTTAAGTATCTCAAGAGCGGAATTAAAAGATTGAATGGCTAAATCAAATTCACTTTGATATCGATAGATATTACCAATTATATTATAAGCATCGATTATCTGAATATCATTATGGTTTTGTATCGCTATTTTTTTAGCTTTATTAGCAAAAATTAGCGAAGAATCAATATTATTTTCAAGATATTCCCATGCAATTTCAATAGTTAAATATGCTCTAAGAGAATCTTCTTTTGGATGTTTATTGAATTGATTTAATAAAGAATCTAATACTTGAGCATTTGAATGTCCAAAAATGAATAAAAGTATGATAGTTAAGTATTTATACATATTTCAATTCGCATTATCTAAAAAGCTAAAGTAACCATTATTGCTAGATTTAGAGTAGAAATTATTAACAAACAAAAACGCTTAATCATGTCAATTTTTCATAACTAAATCCATTTTTACTGTCATTTTTTCCATTTTTATTCAAATTTTCACAATGGATAGTTATTTGACGGTTTTTTACTGTTCTTAAACTTATCGTTATGAATTTAGATAATTATACCATTAAATCGCAAGAGGCTATTCAACAAGCACAACAAATTGCGTTGTCTTCAACTCATCAAAGTATTGAAA
>CAYJMI010000107.1:0-11042 GCA_964371285.1 uncultured Vicingus sp.
GTGATGAAGCTGCTAAACAAGCACAAAAATTGATTAACGAAGCAGGTGGTAATTTTATCAAGAAAAAATTAGCGGAAGAAGCTGGAAAAAAATTAAAAAATTCTGCTGAAACTAATGCTCAAAAAATAGAGAATGAAGCTAATACAAAAGCTGATCAAATGGATGTGAAAGCACAAGAAGAAGCTAATAAATTAATTGCTAAAGCAGAAGCTCAGAAGTAAATTAAAAGAGAATAGATTTAGTAATGAAGAAAAGTTTTTTAATAAGTAGTTTATTGTTGTGTACATTTTTTGGTTTTTCCCAAGAAGAGGTTTGTCCTGAGCCTAAAAAAAAGGCTGTTAAAATTGTTGAAGACGCAAAAAATACGGATGCCAATACCTATTACAAAGCACTGATTGAAGCTATAAAAATTGACCCTGAATATTTGGAGGTTTACGATGAATTAGCAAGTATCAACGAACGTAAAGTTGCTGTTTCAAATAATCAAAGAGATGCTCAACAACATGTTAACAGAGCTTTGGAATATTTCTCTAAAATTATAGAGATATGTCCAGAATATAGAGGTTTTTATGTTCCCATGCATTTGGGCGATTATTATTACAGCTTAAAAGAATACGGCAAGGCAAAACCATATTATCAAACCATATTAAACTCTCCAAAAGCTTATAAAAAAGACGAACGAAAAGCCTTTGATAGAATTCAAAACATTGATGCTTATTTTAATTTATTAAAAGATACCGTACCCTTCAATCCTCAACTGGTTGTTGGTCCAGCTACACAGCGTGATGAATATTTACCTATGCTTTCGCCCGACAACAAATTCTTGTATTTTACCCGTAAAATGCCTGATGAAACAAAAGGTTCATTAGATGGTGGAGATAAAGAGTTGTTTGTAGTTAGTCGGCAAATAGCCAAAGACAAGTTTAGTGGCGGAATTCCTATGCCTAGTCCTTTTAATTTGGGTCAATTTCAAGGAGGAGTAAGCATATCAGTGAACAATAAAATAATATTTATTACCATTGTTGAAGTTATTCCTTATCGTGGTAACAATCCTTACGGAAGAGGCAAAATGTTTGATAACGCTGATATTTATTTCTCTGAATTTATTGATGGGGAGTGGACTAAGCTTCAATCTATTGGCAGTAACATCAATACAGAAACTACTTGGGAAGCACAACCTTCCATTTCGGCGGATAACAAAACGCTGTTTTTTACCAGAGTTACCGACCCATTTGTACCAAACATGGACATTTACAAAAGTGAGCGTCAACCCAACGGTTTATGGGGCGACCCGATAAATCTTGGAGAAACCATAAATACACCTTTGGGCGATGAAAAATCACCTTTTATTCATTCGGATAGTTATACCTTGTATTTTTCATCAACAGGGCATTTAGGTATAGGTGGGTACGATATTTTTTATTCAAAAATTGACCCAGTTACCAACCAGTTTTCTAAGCCAGTAAACATTGGTTATCCAATAAATACTGAAAATGATGAACATGGTTTTATTGTAAATAGAGATGGCGACAAAGCTTATTTTGGTTCATCGGATGCAGAAACTAAAGATTTAAACATTTATTCGTTTGATTTATACGAAAAAGCACGACCACAAAAAGTAGTGTTTGTAAACGGTGAAATTTTAAACAACAAAGGAGAAGTTCCTGAGGGAGCTCAAGTGATGTTGAAAAACACCAAAACCAATCGTGAGGTTGAAGGCGTAATTGACCAAAATACAGGGGAATATGTTGCTGTAATGACGGTTGAAAAAGACGAAGACATTATGCTTACCGCCAAAAAGAAAGGTTATGCATTTAGTTCTCAATTAATCAGTTCAAACGAAATTGTTGTTGGAAAACCAATACAAACAGAAAAAATTGAGATTAAACCAATAGAAGTAGGTGAGGCGTACAAAATTAATAACATAAATTTTGCTACTAACTCGTTCGAACTTACTCTAGAAATCACAACAGTTCTTAATGAATTTTTAACGTTTTTAAAAGAAAACCCAACGGTTAAAATTGCCATACAAGGACATACCGATGATGTTGGTGATGCCAGTCAAAACCTTACACTTTCTGAAAACCGTGCTAAAGAGGTGTATAATTACTTGATTTTAGAAGATATAGAGCCCAAACGATTGTCATACAAAGGGTTTGGCTCAACAAAACCGATTGCCGATAACAAAACTGAAGAAGGAAAAGCAATAAATCGTAGAACCGAATTTGTAGTAGTTGGAAAATAACCCTTAATTTCGTAAAACTAAAAAAGAAGAGTGGCCGAGTGGCTTAAGGCGCACGCTTGGAAAGCGTGTATACAGCAATGTATCGGGGGTTCGAATCCCTTCTCTTCTGCATAAAAAAAGCTTCAAAATTTTTGCCCGTCAGCTGACGGATTAGTTTTAAATCTCAATACTCACCGGACAATGGTCTGAACCATGTTCTTCTGGTAAAATCTCAGCTTTTTTTACTTTTTTAATTAATGGTGTACTCACCAAAAAATAATCAATTCTCCAACCTACATTTCTATCTCTTGCTCCACCTCTATAACTCCACCAACTGTATGCTTTTTCTTTATCGGGATAGAAATGTCTAAACGTATCAACAAAACCAGCTTTTATATAATTGTCCATGCCGTCAATTTCTTCTTGCATAAAACCTGCATACTTGTTGTAGTTTGCTTTTGGATGGGCTAAGTCGATGGGTTTATGAGCCACATTTAAATCGCCACAAACGATAACAGGTTTCTTTTCTTCCAGTTTTTTTAAATACGTTAAAAACTCTGCATCCCAAGCTTGACGGTAATCCAAACGTTTTAATTCGCTACCCGAATTTGGTACGTAAACCACGGTAAGATAAAAATCTTCAAATTCAGCAGTTAAAACCCGCCCTTCTTGGTCGTATTCGTGGTTATTAATGTCAGAAAAAACATTTAAAGGTTTTGTTTTACTGATGATTGCCGTACCTGAATATCCTTTTTTTACTGCCGAATTGGAATAAACATGATAACCTTCAAGTTCTTTTAGTGTCTCTACAACTTGGTCGTCCTGTGCTTTAGTTTCTTGCAGACAAAGCACATCGGGGTTTAACCGTTTAATTTGTTCAAAAAAATCTTTTTTAGCAACGGCTCTAATACCGTTTACGTTCCAGGAAATTAATTTCATAAGTTTTAAATTTAAAAAATCCAAAATACTATTTTTTTTGACACAAATTACACTAATTTTTTGTTTGACGATTTAACTATCTTTGTAAAAGAAAAAGACATTTTAAACCATGTATTCCAAAGAAGAAAAAAAGAACCTAAAAGTTGAATTCTGGAACAAGTTTTCGGTTTACATGCGTAAACACACTCAAAGACATGGTACCGTTAATTGGAGTAATTACAAAACCAAAATAAAGGATTTGTATTTTAGGTTAGATTTTAATGAAACCGAAGCTCGTTTTTCTATCGAATTACAACACCCCGACAGCATCAGAGAACTTTTTTACGAGCAATTTACCGAACTAAAAGTTTTGCTCGAAAAGGCTTTGGGCAACAATTTGGTTTGGGATGAATTGTACATCAACGAATACGATAAACCGATTTGTAGAATTTATATGGTTTTGCCAGATGTAAACCTGTTTAACAAAGAAGACTGGACTAAAGTGATTGATTTTTTTGAAAAAAAGATGATAAAAATGCACTTGTTTTGGTTAGAATACAAAGAGATTTTTAAAAATCTTGAAAAATAATGGTTGCTGATTTTATTCATGAATTAGAAACGTTAACTAATCAACAACTCCCAACAGAAACTACCGAAATAGGTAGTTTAATTCGGCTTAATTCAACATTCCTTATTCATTTTATTGAATTAAATAAATTAAATCAAAACCTTGATTTACCTGCTTGGAAAGCAAAAAATAAGTTGGAAAACACCATTTCTATTTTTGAAAACGAATGGAGAGATAAAAAGGATGGAGTTCTTTCTCGAATAAAATCGAAGTTAGGGTTGAACAACAAAATTTATGCGAGAAAAACTACCGTTAAAAAACTCAATAGGAGTGAAGCATTCGATTTTTTATTAGCCAACCACATCAACGATGCATTAAAAGCCAAATACAATTTTGGATTAATGTACAACAACGAAATTATGGCTATTGCTTGTTTCGGACCAATTATGCATAAAAAAACCGAAGGAAAAGGAGAACTATCGGGCGAATTGATTCGGTTTTGTAACAAGCTTGATACTACCGTTGTTGGTGGTTTAAGCAAATTGCTCAAACATTTCATCATCAAATACCAAGTAGATGATGTAATGACGTATATTGATAAAGACTGGTCGGACGGAAAAAGCTTTATTCAATTGGGTTTTGAAGTTGTTGGTGAAAAAACAGATTTCTTTCATTATTTTGATGTAGAAACCAAGCAATTTATTAATGAAATTAATCATCAAAACAAAACCACAACTATTTATAAATCAGGATTATTAAAGTTATTATTTAAAGTGAAAAATAAGTGATTCCTGTTTTCCTTTTTTTCTCTCAAGCGTCCGCTTGTGAGCAAACTCTTTCTTGTTAAAGGTTTCTGTTACAGTATGCAATTATATTGTCGTCAAGGTCTGTAAGCAAGTTGTTATTCTCAATAGTTTTATAAGTATCTAAACACTTTTGAAGTTCCTTATTTCTAAATCTTTGCCTCGCCTTATCAATTCTAATAATATCATTTTTGATACTTGTTTCGCCTCTAACTTTTCTGTCCAGTTCGGTAATAATGTTGTTTTGCAGTTTAGCAAACTCTTTGAGCCGTATACATTCACCTGTGAAAAAGTCGTCAACCAAATATTTTAAGTCATGTAGTATATATTTGAATTCCTCAAGTTTATTGTCTGAAATAAAGTCCTTATGTAGTTTCTTGTCTGCAAAACCAAGTTGGTCAAGATAAAAGGGATGGCTTAAGATTGAATTGTCATATTGATAAAGGACTTGCCCGATAGAAAAGCGATAATCTATAATGAATTGTTTGCTTTCATTTTTGAATGATGCCACAGTAAATTGTTCTCGCGAACCTTTTTTGTCAATGAACTTGTCAAGGCGAAAATTGTGCTCCGTTAAAAACGGAGTTAATATTTCAAGACCTTCTTTAAGTTCTATTGTCTGTGTCATTGTTTGGTTTATAAAAGTCGTCTAACATTACTGGTAACAATTGGATATGAGTATTCCTCATTTCTGCATTATATATTTTGTAAAAATAACTAATTAAAAATGTCGAACAAAATATATTTACTTTGCAATTATCTGAGCAGCAATCCATCCAGTAGTCCAAGCTGCTTGAAAGTTAAAACCACCTGTTAAAGCATCTACATCCAGTACTTCTCCAGCAAAAAACAAGTTGGGTGTTTTTTTGCTTTCCATGGTTTTAAAATCAACTTCGTTTAATTTAACGCCACCACAACTTACAAACTCGCTTTTAAAGGTGGTTTTTCCGCTAGAGTGGTAAGTGTCGCGTATCAATGCTTCGGTAAGTTTGTTCAATTGCTTTTTCGAAACATCTGCCCATTTGTCGTCGTCGCCAATTCCAGCTTTGTTAATAAGGTAAACAGCCAGTTTTTTGGGTAAACCAAATTCAAATTGGTTCATCACCTTTTTGCTGCCGTATTGTTGTTTGTTTTGTTGGTATATCTCGTTTAGGTCGTCGTCTTTTTTATCCAACAACCAGTTGACCATAAAATCAAATTCGTAGTTTTTTTCATTCAACACCCTTGATGCCCATGCCGAAAGTTTTAAAATTACGGGGCCGCTCATTCCCCAATGTGTAATCAATAAAGCTCCTTGTTCTTCAAACTTGGTACTTAAAATTTTAACTTTTGCAGCAGTAGCAATGCCTTGCAGTTCGGTAATGGGGTTGTTGGGCAGGTTAAACGTAAACAACGATGGAGTAGGAGGTTCTACCTCAATGCCCAATTGGGTAATAAAATGGTATTGTTCCAATTTGTTAAAACCACCAGTGGTAATCAATAGTTTTTTGGTTTTAAAAGCATTTTGGTTGGTTTGCAGTTCAAATCCATCATCGGTTTTTTTAATGGTTTCTACTTTGGTACTGTAAAGCACTTCAATGTTGAATTTTATCAATTCCTTGGTAAAACAATCGATAATGGTTTGTGAGTTGTCGGTAGTCGGAAACATTCTGCCATCAGCTTCAGTTTTTAGTTCAACACCACGTTCATTAAACCAATTGATGGTATCGGTGGGTTGAAACTGATAAAAAGCACTCAGCAATTCTTTGTTGCCACGAGGGTAAAATTTCACCAATTCTTTAGGTTCAAAACAAGCGTGGGTTACATTGCATCGTCCGCCACCCGAAACTTTTACTTTTGAAAGCAGTTGAGTGGTTTTTTCAAGAATAGCGATGTTTAGTTGTGGGTTATTTTTAGCCATGTTTATGGCTGCAAAAACACCTGCAGCACCGCCTCCAATAATAATAACATCGTAATCCCTATTCATTTGACAAATGTACTGAATCTTAAAGTTTATTTTCTGACACGAATTACACGAAGATAATGAATAGTTAATAATACTACAGATTACACTAATTATTTCCACGCTTTTAGCGTGGCAAGAAAATCTGTGTGAATTTGTGAAATTTGTGGCTAAAGTATTATAGTTAATTACAACCTCTTTCGTTTAGCAAAATAAATTAGTGCAATTCGTGTCAAAATAAATATATTTTGTCAACTTAATTTAATCGGTATAAAGTATCAAAAACAAGATAGTTCCTGTTAATATTCAAAACAATATTTTATCCAAATAATTAGATTATTATTTTGATTATACTGAAATTTACAGAATAATATTTTAATAAATTACAATTATGAATAATTTTAAACCAGCAGACCAAATACAAGATTTACAGTATTTTGGCGAATTTGGAGGAGTAAATCCCTCTATTACAGATTCTTCAACATTTACTTTTTTACAAGCAGGTAAAATGGAAGAGGTTTTTGAAAAAGAAATTGAAGGTTGTTACCTGTATTCCCGCCATTGGAATCCAATGAATCGCTACTTATCTCAAGCCATTGCAAAAATGGAAGGGACTGAAAATGCTTCGGTAACCGGTTCCGGTATGGCAGCAATTACCAATGCTATTTTGCAAATTTGTTCTGCAGGAGATGAAATTGTGTCGAGCCGAACTATTTACGGTGGTACGTATGCGTTTTTCAAAAACTTTTTACCTCGTTTTGGTATAAAAACCACTTTTGTTGATTCAACCAATATGGACAAAGTAAAAGCTGCCATTACCAATAAAACAAAAGTAGTTTATTGCGAAAGCATTAGTAACCCCATGTTAGAAGTTGCTGATTTACCCAACCTTGCTAAGATAGCCAAACAATTTAACTGTAAATTGGTGGTGGACAATACGTTTTCGCCATTAATGATTTCGCCCTCCATTTTAGGTGCAGATGTGGTGGTGCATAGCATGACTAAATTTATCAATGGCTCCAGCGACTGTGTGGCAGGAGTTGTTTGTGGTAAAAAAGATTTTATCGATTCGCTTTCTGATGTCAATAATGGTGCGAGTATGTTGTTAGGCCCTGTTTTAGATAGTTTCCGCTCTGCAAGTATTCTTAAAAACCTTAGAACTTTGCATGTACGTATGAAACAACATAGTGCAAATGCTTTACACATTGCAACAAAATTAAATGATGATGGTCATAAGGTTATTTATCCGGGTTTACCAAAACATCCTCAACATCAATTGTTAAAAACCTTATGGAATGAGGAATATAGCTTTGGAGGATTATTTTTAATCGACATGAAAACCAAAGAGCGGGCAAATCATTTGATGGAACTCATGCAAGAAAGTAATGTGGGTTATTTAGCGGTAAGTTTAGGAAGTTACAAAACGCTGTTCAGTGCTCCGGGAGGAAGTACGTCATCAGAAATACCTGAGGAAGAGCGTAAAGAAATTGGTTTGTCGGAAGGTTTGGTACGAATAAGTATGGGCTTAGACAATAACCCCGAACGGACTTATCAAATTATTAAAAAGTGTTTGAGTTTGGTATGATTTTAAAACAGAAAACCCTCAATTAATCGAGGGTTTTTTGTTTTAACTCCTTTATTCTTTTTCGGATTCAGAACTATTTTTTTTCTTCTTTCCTTTGGTTACACTAATTACAAGTTCTTCTTTGTTTTCATGTAAATCAACCATTATCGTATCACCTGCGGTTAATTTAGATTGGATAATTTCTTCCGCCAACGGGTCTTCAAGGTATTTTTGAATGGCACGTTTTAATGGACGAGCACCAAATGCAGAATCATAACCTTTATCAGCAATAAAATTTTTGGCTGATTCAGTTAATTTAATTTGATAACCCAATTCTATGATACGTTTGTATAAGGTTTCTAGCTCAATATCAATTATTTTATGAATATCTTCAATAGTAAGATGATTGAAAATTACCACATCATCAATTCTATTTAAAAATTCAGGAGCAAAAGCTTTTTTAAGAGCATTTTGTATCACTGAGGCTTCGTGTTCATGAACATTTTCTTTTTTAGTTGAAGTAGAAAATCCAACACCTTGACCAAAATCTTTTAATTGACGTGCTCCAATATTGGAAGTCATAATGATAATGGTATTTTTAAAGTTGATTTTTCTTCCTAAACTATCTGTTAATTGACCATCATCTAAGGCTTGAAGTAAAATATTAAATACATCTGGATGTGCTTTTTCAATCTCATCTAACAATACAATAGAGTAGGGTTTTCTTCTAACTTTTTCGGTTAACTGACCACCTTCTTCGTAACCAACATATCCAGGAGGTGCACCAATCAAACGAGATACAGCAAATTTTTCCATGTATTCGCTCATGTCAATTCTAATTAAAGCATCTTCAGAATCAAATAAAGTTTTAGCCAACACTTTTGCCAATTGAGTTTTACCAACACCTGTAGGACCTAAAAAGATAAACGAACCAATCGGTTTGTTGGGGTCTTTTAACCCAGCTCTGTTTCGTTGTATTGCTTTTACTACTTTTTTTATGGCATCATCTTGTCCAATTACTTTTCCTTGCATTAAATCATTCATCTTGAATAATTTATCACCTTCTGCTTGAGCAATTCGTTGAGTAGGAATACCAGTCATCATACCTACAACTTCGGCAACATTATCTTCTGTTACCGTTTCTTTATGTGTTTTTGTTTCTTCATCCCAAGCGTTTTTCGCATTGTCCAAATCTCTCAATAAATTACGTTCGGTATCTCTTAATTGAGCAGCTTCTTCGTATTTTTGACTTCTAACTACATTGTTTTTTTGCTCCTTAATATCTTCGATTTTCTTTTCAATTTCTAAAATATTTTTTGGAACCTTAATGTTTGTAATGTGAACTCTAGAACCTGCTTCATCTAAAGCATCTAAAGCTTTATCTGGCAAGTGCCTATCAGTAATATATCTATCGGTTAACTTCACGCAAGCTTCAATAGCTTCATCAGTATATACCACATTGTGATGAGTCTCGTATTTATCTTTTACATTATGTAAAATGGTAATGGTTTCTTCTACCGAAGTAGGTTCAATAATTACCTTTTGAAAACGACGTTCTAAAGCTCCATCTTTTTCAATATATTGACGGTATTCATCTAACGTTGTAGCACCAATACATTGAATTTCACCTCTTGCTAAAGCTGGTTTAAACATGTTGGACGCATCTAAAGATCCAGAAGCACCTCCAGCACCAATAATGGTATGAATTTCATCAATAAACAAAATAATATCAGGTGATTTTTCTAATTCATTCATCACTGCTTTCATCCGCTCTTCAAACTGCCCACGGTATTTTGTTCCAGCAACTAATGAAGCTAAATCAAGCGTTACAATTCGTTTTCCGAATAAAACCCTAGATACTTTCTTTTGAATAATTCTTAAGGCTAAACCTTCAGCTATGGCAGATTTACCAACACCCGGCTCACCAAGTAAAATAGGGTTGTTCTTTTTTCT
The DNA here is from genome assembly GCA_964371285.1 of uncultured Vicingus sp. Taxonomy (GTDB): domain Bacteria; phylum Bacteroidota; class Bacteroidia; order Flavobacteriales_E; family Vicingaceae; genus Vicingus. The sequence continues at coordinate 9,973 of CAYJMI010000107.1, forward strand.
TCTTGAAAGTATTTGAGAAACTCGTTCAATTTCTTTTTCACGACCAACAATGGGGTCTAATTTACCTTCTTCAGCATATTTGGTTAAATCTCTACCAAAATTATCTAATACAGGAGTTTTTGATTTTGAATCTGTAGATTTCGGAGCATTACTTCCCGGATTTCCACCCATAAAACTTTTACCGTCGTCGTCATCATCATTATCCGATGGAAATTCAGCTTTTGGAAGTTGGTCTTCTTCTACAAGATTTAAAATCATTATTTCTTCTTTTACATCATTATAATTAACATTTAATTGATGTAATACTTTTGAAGCAACATTTTCTTCCTCTTTCAATATAGAAAGTAACAAATGTTCAGTTCCAATAATATTGTTTTTAAACATTTTTGCTTCTAAATAAGTTATTTTCAACACCTTCTCGGCCTGTTTTATAAGTGGAATATTTGCCATCAAGTGAGTAGAAACTTCGCCGAGTTTTGTTGAATGCTCCAACTTATCTCTTAATTCCTTAATATCTACACCTAACGATTTCAATATTTTTATTGCCAATCCGTTACCTTCTCTAATGATACCTAATAAAAGATGTTCAACACCAATATGGTCGTGACCAAGTCGTAATGCTTCTTCCTTGCTATAAGTAATAACATCTTTTACCTTTATTGAAAAATTTGCGTCCATGATATATCTTTTTAATCTAAATAAGATAGCATAAAGTTAAGACTTATTGCTTTAATTCAAAAGTAAATATATATCAATTATCTCACCAATGACAAAGGTGTTCATTTTTCAACAAAAATTTGTTAGTAAGTAAGTGTTTTTTTTTAGTCGAAAACCTTTTTTAAATGAGTACTTTCGATGGTCTTAAAAAAAGATATTTTTAAAGGAATTAAATTAAAGAAAAATTATGGCTGAAGGTGAAAAAATAATTCAAATAAATATTGATGATGAAATGAAATCTGCTTACATCGATTATTCGATGTCGGTTATTGTTTCTAGGGCTCTTCCAGATGTTAGAGACGGCTTAAAACCTGTACACAGAAGAATTCTTTACGGAATGATGGATTTAGGGG
>CAYJMI010000108.1:0-5722 GCA_964371285.1 uncultured Vicingus sp.
TTCCAATACTTGAACTGTTATCGTCTTTAATTAAAATTTTTGCGGTAACATTGTAAACTGGTTTTACATACCAATTGTAAAAATAAGCACAGCTAAATCCTAGGGACAAGGCTATTACATAGATGTACCAAAAGCGAAGATAACCAAAAACAAATCCTTTCAGATTAAAATCCTCGTGGGTATCTTCAAAATTATCGTTGGAGGTGTTTTCTTGCATTTTAATATTTTACATGACAAAAATACATGTTTTATGTTAAAAGTTTACACAGTCCGAAGTTGGAAGTCCGAAGACCGAAGTTGGGTGTTACTTCTGACTTCGGTCTTCAAACTTCCTGCAATTATTTAATCACTATTATTTCTACCCGTATATTTTGCATGGCTTGTTTCATGTTTTTTGGCTTTTCTACAATCATTCTATCTCCACCATAACCCATGGTTTGTATTTGAGTTTCTTTTACTCCGTTTTTCACCAAATAATTTTTTATTTTTTCTGCTCTTAATTTTGATAGTTTTTTTGCCGAGCCAATAAAATTCCATTCTTCACCTAAATGTTCATTTTTAGCTACTTTTTTTACTGCTTTATTTCCATTTGTATGACCTTGAATCTCAAATGAATATTGATTATTTTCGAGCATGAATTTATTTAATTTCAATAACTCTTGTGTTGATTCTTCTTTTAAAGCATACGAATTTGGATAGAAATAAATTTTATGCATGATAATTTTTTCACCAACTTTTATAGGCGTTAATTCAATTTTAATAGGTACAGAAGTAATGCTGAACGTTTCTACGAATGGTTCATAACCAAATTTATGAATTGAAATGCTAATATGCTCTTCATTAATATTCGATACCATAAAACCATTTTTAACTTCAGATTTTAGTTGTTGATTTAAAGTTCCTTTAAGGTTCATTATTATCAGGTCTGCTTCAATTTCTTTTTGAGTATTTTTATTTATAACTTTTCCTTTAAATATGGGGGTTTTTATAGCTGTATCAACAGGAGTAGTTGGTGGTATTGCCATTGGTTGTATAATGATTTCAGAAATTTCTTTCACGGTATCTTGAACTATAATTGTTTCTAAAACTTCTTCTACACAATCATTATGAATGGCTTTTATTAATTTTTTATTCATTCCTTCTTCTAAAAACAGATAATGTCCACAACCACTTCCGTTTAAATGTAAGATGGAGAAATAATAAACTTCACCTTTTTTTACATTGATGCTACCACTGGTTTTATTTAAAATTGGTGTTTCTTTTTTTTGTACGATATCATTACACAAGTCTTTTCCCTTATACTTGTAAATCAAAATATCGTAACTATCTTCTTTATTTATTGGTGTTAATTGAAAGGATAATGTGACATCTGAAGTAATATTTATTTTATACCAAAAAGTATATTCATCGGCTGGTTGATAATAAATTTCATTAGGCATTTCATCTGTTGTCCTATTGTCTGAGGGAAAAGAAATAGTTTCCGGATTTATACAACTAGGGTATGTATCTTGTGCAAATACAGCTGTTAAATGAATAAACGAAACCAACAACAAAAATGTAACCTTAAAGGAATTCATCAAATATATTATCTATAATTTTTATTAAAATTAAACGATTTAAACAAGGTAATTTTTTTATTAGAAAATAGTTGTTAACGCTTAGTATTTAATATTGGCTAGCATTTGAGTAAGGTTGTTCCTATTAACTTGCCTCTTTTAAATTATTTTATTTTCAAAAAAATTCTCATTAAAATTTACCAAGTACAATTCTTTTTTTGCTCTTGTTAATGCTGTATATAACCAACGCAGGTATTCCAAATTTATCATTTCTTCGGTTAAATAACCTTGCTCAACAAACACCACATCCCATTGTCCACCTTGCGATTTATGGCAAGTTACTGCATTGGCAAACTTCACTTGTAAGGCTTGATAATAAGGATTGTTTCTAATCAATTCATTTCTCTTTTTACGATTGGGTTCATATCCATATTCTTCAGAAATTGCATCGTACAATTCTCGAAATCTTGCCGATGGTAATGAGGCAGAATCGGAAAGAATACTTTCTAACAATATTTTTACTTCTAAATCGGGCTCGTTGGGGTAGTCAATCATTCGAACTGTAACATTCGCAAATCGAAAACCGTATTGTTCTTCCTGTCCTTTAATTCTTAATATTTCAACAATATCACCATTAGCGATAAATCCGGCTTTTGATGAATCGTCGAGCCAGAAATAATTATTTTTTACCACCATCATAAAATCGCCCGAAGCAATTTCTTCTTCCAGCCATTTTATTCGAGCCCTAATTTGCAAGTTAAACAAATTGGCTCGTTTGTTACTTCGGCAAATTACCATACAATTTTCTTCGCCATATTTCGAGTAAGCATCACTTAAAGCATCTTCCAACTCAACTCCCGAAATTTTAAAAACATCTTTAAAATTAGCTGCCATTTGCAATAAAGGCAGTTGATAATTTTTAGCAGTTATTTTATCACGAACCGATGTGGTTAATTTTAAAATGCCCGACGATTTGGTTTGCCGAACTACTTCATTCAACTCGAAAAATTTAAGATTTAAATGATAGGTTTGAAACAAAAAATCTTCATCCAATGCTGGACTAATTTCCATACCTACCGGAGGAAGCTGAGCCACATCGCCAATTAAAATGAGTTTACAATTTTTACCTGAATAGACATAACTCAATAAATCATCCAATAAACTTTTGGTTTCTCCCCAACCAGCAGATGCTAAACCTGCTCCATCACCAATCATTGAAGCTTCATCAACCAAAAAAAGTGCGTTTTCAAATTTGTTCTCTTTTATCGAAAATCGAGTAAAACCATCACCTCCAGATTTAATTTGATAAATTATTTTATGGATGGTATAAGCAGGCTGATTGGAATAATTTGAAAGCACTTTTGCAGCACGACCAGTCGGAGCTAATAAAACAGGTGTAAAATTAAATTCAGGTAAAGTTTTAACCAATGCTCCAATGATGGAAGTTTTTCCTGTTCCTGCGTATCCTTTTAAAACAAAAGTGTGTTTTGTCCCGAGAGCTTTCGGGATAGAAAATGCAAAATCGGTTAATTCACCAATAACTTTTCGTTGATTTTTGGTAGGTGTATGTCCAAAATTAGCAAGAAGTGAAGTTAAGAATAAGTTGAGCATCTAAAAAACTAAAGGATAAAGTTACCGTTAATTCTAAAATTTGCCCCGTTAATTAAATATTAAAATTAAAGCAGCATTAAATTTAAGTTTAGATTACCAAGAGCATAAAAAAAATTGTAGATTTGTGGGTAATTAAAAAAAACACTAATAAAATAAACTTATGAAATTAGTAATTCAACTTGTTCTTATTGTGGCTTCGGCATTTATGGGCTATTTAATTTATGATAGTATTGATAGTAAAATTGAGTTAGAAAAAGAAGTTCGACTTAGAAAAGGCGTTGTTATCGAACGTTTAGAACAAATTAAAGAAGCTCAAATTAATTATAAAAAAGTGCGTGGTGAATACGCCAAATCATTTGACCAACTCAAAGACTTTTTAGTAAACGATTCAATAATTGTTGTAAAAGCAATTGGTGTTGTTCCTGATAGTTTATTAGGTCAGGAAGCAAAAGCTCTTGCAATGGGCATTATTGTGCGTGATACGAGTAAAATTGCTGTAAGAGAAGAATTATTTCCAACAAGTAGTTGATTCGTTGGCAATTATTCCTTTTTCTGGAGGAAAACAGTTTTCGATTAACTCGGGAGAAATTGAAAAAGGAAAAGTTAAGGTTAAAGTGTTTGAAATTACAGCCCCTTACACCGAAATTTTTAAAGGTTTAAAAACCGACAACGAAGGTATAGACATGACTCAAGCACTTATTTTAGGTTCAATGACAGAACCATCAATTAATGGTAATTGGGATTAAAAAAAAATGAAAATGAATTTAAAAAGGATATGAAATTCATATCCTTTTTTTATAACTTTATTTCACCAAATGACAAGTTTCCAAAAACATACTTCTTTTTTTGATAAATCGTTTTCGGATTTAAAAACAAACGAATATCAAGTGTTTTTACAATTGAGTAGAAATGGCCTAAGCTATACTATTTTAAATATTCAAACCAACACATTTATCGGCTTAGAAAACTATATTTTTAATGATGTATATAACGATTATTCAATTTTAAATCCGCTTGTAGAGTTATTGGAACAAGTGCCTTTGCTTAAAAAAAAGTTTAATAAAGTGTTGATTTCTTATGTAAACAATAGAACTACATTAATTCCAAAACCTATTTATCAAGAAAATGAATTAAAAAGTTATCATCAATTTAATTTTGCAACACAGGAAGAAGATGTTTTTAGGTCAGATTACCTTATCAACGTTTCTGCTTATAATGTATATTCAATACCTGATTATATTATTGGTGCTTTTGATAAAATAGAAAATACGATATTTCACCATTTTTCTACCGCATTAATTGAGTCTTCATTACTACATGCAAAAAAATCGAAAGCATTGTCAGTAGTAAATGTGCATGTTTTACCCAATTCTTTCCAAATTATTGTAATAAAAAATCAAAACTTAGAACTCTACAACTCCTTCAATTACCAAACCAGCGAAGACTTTATTTATTACCTGTTGTTTGTTTTAAACCAACTCAACATAAAAAGCGATGAAGCTTCCATACGTTTAACAGGCGAAGTAGATAAGAGTTCTGCCATTTACGACATGTTGTACAAATACATTCATACCATCGATTTTTGTGAAATTCCCAACGAATTAAATTACAGTTATGTGTTTGAAAAAACTCAAAAACATTATTATTACGCACTTTTTAATCAATACTTGTGCGAATAATTTCAGGTTTACATAAAGGAAAAGCTATTGTAGCTCCAAAAAACTTACCTGTTCGTCCAACTACCGATTTTGCTAAAGAAGCCTTATTTAATATTATTGAAAATAATTTTAATATTGATGAACTCGATGTGTTAGATTTATTTAGTGGCACTGGAAATATTAGTTACGAATTTGCCTCTCGGGAAGCAAAATCGATTACTGCTGTTGATTTGAATTTTAACTGCCACAACTTCATTCGTCGAACAGCAAAAGAGCTTAATTTTAAGGCTATTAACGCTTTTAGAGCTGATGTTTTTAAATTTATTTACAACCACAAAAAACAATACGATTTTATTTTTGCCGACCCACCTTACGATTTAAAAAATATTGATGAAATAGCCCTTTTCGTTTTTCAATTTAATCTATTAAAAGAAGATGGTTGGCTAATTGTAGAACACGATAAACGAACAGATTTATCGAAACATCCCAACTTTTCGCAACTACGAAAATACGGAAATGTAAATTTTAGTGTGTTTAAAGAAGTTGGAAGTTTGAAGTTTGAAGTCCGAAGACAGAAGTTTGAAGACTGAAGACTGAAGATTGTGAACTGATAACTGATAACTAAATGTCGAAAATCTATTCCTATAAAACCATTTGGAAAATTGCATTCCCAATCATCATCAGTGGAATTGCTCAAAATGTGGTTAATGTTACCGACACGGCTTTTTTAGGGCAAGTAAGTAATGCCGCAATGGGTGCTGCTGGTAATGCTGGCATATTTTATTTTGTTTTAATTATTACCGGAATGGGCTTTACCACAGGTGCTCAAATTATTATTGCACGTAGAAATGGCGAAAATAATCAACAACAAATCGGTAAAATAGTCGACCATACTTT
>CAYJMI010000108.1:5732-10651 GCA_964371285.1 uncultured Vicingus sp.
TAGCAATACTAGCTTTTGTGCTGGTAAAATTGTTTGCATCATTGTTTTTTAACACAATAATTCAATCCGAAAATATTCTTTTATTAGCCAACGAATTTATTCAAACACGAATTTGGGGTATATTTTTCGCTTTCATCAATTTTACATTTGTTTCTTTTTATGTAGGAATTACCAACACAAAAATTCTTTCGTATGTAACTATTTTAATGATGCTCATTAATGTAATATTGGATTACACGTTAATATTTGGTCACTTCGGATTTCCGGAAATGGGGGTGAAAGGTGCTGCCTTAGCATCTGTTATTTCTGAAGGTTGTGCCTTTTTATTTTTCTTGGGTTATACCATAAAAAAAATAGATTTAAATCGCTTCCATCTTTTTGAATTTAAAAAATTTGAACTACCACTTTTTAAAAGCATGTTTACGGTAAGTAGTCCAATTATGCTCCAGAACTTTTTATCGCTAAGTTCATGGTTTATTTTTTTTATGATTATCGAAAAAATGGGTGAAGATGAATTAGCCATTTCCCATATTGTTCGAAGTATTTACATGGTGTTAATGATTCCGTTGTTTGGATTTAGCAATGCCACAAACTCTTTGGTAAGCAACATTATTGGAGAAGGAAGAAGTAACGAAGTACTCGGAATGATTAAAAAAATTATTTGGATGAGCCTTGGTTTTACTTTTGTGTTGTCGTTTATTAGTTTTTTTATTCCTGAATTCTTGGTTAGCTTTTATACCAGCAAATCGGAACTCATTAGCAGAGCAGTAGCAACCTTACACGTTATTAATTTTTCTATGTTCTTTTTTTGCGTTTCATTTATTCTGTTTAATGGAGTTACTGGTACTGGAAACACCAAAACATCCATGTTTATTGAAGCAATAAATATTACTATTTACTTGGTATCAGCCTATTACATTGCCTTGATTTTAAAATCGTCTTTGCCCGTAGTTTGGGCTTCAGAGTTTATTTATTTTGGCTTTTTAGGTTTGTTTTCTTATTTGTATTTGAAATATGGAAGCTGGAAAAAGAAAAAGATTTAAGTACCCATTTAGAAGCAAAGCTTTTTCTTTTACGTTTCTTTGCGAAAAAACTTCGTGTTCTTTGCGGTTAAAAAAAACATTAATTTTACAGTTTACCATTTGAAATTACATGAATCGATTTACAAAAACTTGTCTCATTACATTCCTTTTAGTTGTCTCAACTACTTTACAAGCCCAAACCTATAAACCAGGCAATAAATCAGGTGGTTTGTACCGAACAGGGGATGAAAAATTAGACAAAGGTTGGTTTTTTGGCTTAGGAATAACTTACATGTTACCTTATTTAAAGCAAAGTGAAACTATTGATTATACGGATACTTTAAACCAAAAATTTACTCAAACCTATACCGCAAAACCAACGGGTAAAATCGGTTTGTTTGCCGAAATTGGAAAATTTAAAATCAACAACAAACGTATCATCAACTACCACGATTTTGGTTTGTCGTACAAATGGTTTCGTGGTGGAGAAAATTTTGAATCTACCACTTTACTAAACAATAATCCTTATTCAGCAAGTAACACAATTGGTTCGTATAGCGACCATGCACTCTCATTAAATTACAACATTGGACATAGTTATGATGTTTCCGATAAAAAATTTATAGTAAATGGTTTGGGTTTAAATGCCGATTATTTTATTATAAAAAGTAGAAGCGGTGGTGGAAGTATTTTAGGTACACCTCAAAAATTTGTTTCCGATTTTGTTGGCGAAATACATTATTTTTTTGGTATGGGTTTCAAAACCGGCAAACGATTAATTATTATGCCCATCATAGAAACACCTGTTTTTGCAATTTACGAATTTAATCACATCAAATCCACTCACGATTATTTTAACACTCGTTCAAGACCAATTATCTTCCGGATTCGTTTTATGTTCTTAAAAAAAGGCTCCACTTCTTGTCCAAAAGTTTACAACCCAATGGGTATTGATCCTATGAACCAAAAAGAATAACACCTGCGAAGCAAGCACAAACACCCCAAACAATAAAAGCAAAGTGAGTAAAATTCAATTTTAATTTTTTTGTATTTTTACTTTTCTATGCAGAGAAAATCACTCATCATATTTTTATTAACTTATTTTACAACAGTCATTGCTTTTGCACAACTTTCTGGAACAAAACAAAAAGATGTGATTAACGAAGACAATGTTTTTTTTGATGGTGTAGTTTCTGATTATTATACTGGCGAACATCTTTCTAATGTTTCCATCCAAGCAATTGCTAACGGTAACATAGTTGCTTCTGGAACATCCGATGCAAATGGCGAATATAAAATGGTATTAGAATTTGATAAAGAATATACCATAACCTTCTCTAAAACAGGTTTAATTGGTAAAACCATTATATTAAATTCGAATGGTGTACCTGATATCAAAAGAGGTAAAGTTCCTGATATGGGTGCAGAAATAACTCTTTTTAAACCTAATGATTGCATTAAAGGAGAGCTCCTAGAAAAACCTGTTGGTAAAGCAAAATATTTTGCTGATAGAAACGTAATGGACTGGGACATGGAATATTCGATGGATAAATTAGCTGCTTTAAACAAAATGCTCGACGACTGCTCCAAACAAGTAGAGAAAAAAGAAAAAGACTATACTACAGCAATGGCAGCCGCCGATAATGCTTTTGCAAAACAAGATTGGGAAAATGCAAAAGCAGGTTATCAAAAAGCATTAGCAGTATTTCCAGACAAACCAGCACCTAAAGACCGTTTAAAATTAATTGAAACAGAACTAACCAAAAAAGCAGAAGCCGAAAAACAACGGGCAGAAGAAAAATCAAGGGCGGAAAAAGAAGCACTTGCAAAAGCCGAAAAAGAAACTGCTGCAAAAAAGGAAGAAGTGGAGCGTTTAGCCAAAGAAAAAGCTGTGGCAGCAGCTCTTGCAAAAGCTGAAGCAGAAAAAAATGAACTTGCAAAAGCTGAAGCTGCTGCAAAAAAAGCCGAAGAAGAACGTTTAGCAAAAGAACAAAAAACCGCAGAAGCTAAAACAGCACAAGAAGCTGCTTTAAAAGCCCAACAAGAAAAAGAAGAAGCCATAAAAAAGAAAGAAGAAGAAAAACTGATTGCTCAAAAAGAGGCTGAAAAACAAGCTGCACTTGCTGAAAAAGCTAAACTAGAGAAAGAATCAGCAACCAATAAAAAGGAAGAAGTAGTGGCAAAAAAAGAAGAGGTAGTAGCCACAAACAATGCTAAAAAAGAAGAAAAAGATAAGTTGCTAGCTCAAAAAGAAGCCGAAAAACGAGCTGTTTTAGAAGACAATGCAAAAAAACAAAAAGAAGCTGCTGCTAAAAAAGAAGTACAAGAACGTTTAGCAAAAGAACAAGCTGCCAACCTTGCTAAAAAAGCCGAAGATGAACGTGCCGAGAACAAAGTGGTATTATTACAAGAAAATGTAGTAGTAAAAGAACAACTGGCAGTTCAAGTTGAAGAAGAAAAAAAAGCACCAATAAAAGGCTCCTCAACCATTAAAATAAAAAGCACCAACAAAGGCAGATTTCTTTATGCAAAACCAGACAAAACAGGAAATGGTAAAGGAGCTAGACCTATGAAGCATATAGTTTTGTAGTTTAATCTTCCATAAACCGAACAGTTTTATCAGTTTATTACATTTCTCCGTTTCAATACTTAGTAAATAACATTAAACTACCTAGATAAAAAGGGTACTATTACTCTTGGCTTGAATTTGTTTATACTTTAATTTAGTATAAAAACAATAAGCAATGAAAAATTTACTACTTACCTGCATTATCCTATCTTTTTACAGCCTAAATGCTCAAACGCATACCATGCTAATAGTAAAAGGAATTACAACCGACGGAAGATCTATGAACACTAGCGTATTGAAAGATGTTACGGTAAACATATATAAGCATAACGACAAAATAACCACTTTTCAATCTGACGAAAAAGGAAAGTTTCAATTTGAAATAGAAATGAACTCCTACATTATATTAGAATTCGTAAAAGAAGGTTTTCTGTCAAAAAAAATATTATTTGATACCGAAAATCAGCTGATAGATTATAGTAAAAATTACATCCCCTTTAATTTTGAGATTACAATGTTAAAAGAAGTTAAAGATGTAAATTATGATGATATTGATTTTCCTATAACCATGATAGAATATTCAGAGAAAGAAAAAGAATTTTTGTATGTCGAAAAATATACCAACGACATGGTTAAACGTCAAGAAAAAGTAATGATTAAATTGGCACAAAAATATTAACCTGCAGAAAGTTCCATTTATTAAAATTTCCGAAAAAACTCAATGGTTTTATCAATAACCAATTGAAAATGCTCAGGAAATTTTTCTTGTTCAAAAGGGTGTGAAGCACCAAACGTGTGGTTGGCATCTTCAACAATAAACAGCTCAGCATTTTTATTCCATTTAGCTAAATTTTCAGCTTCCAAAACACCAACAGCTTCATCGTTGGTTCCATGCACAATTAAATGAGGAATACCCAATGTTTTTGCAGACCGTTCAATAGATAACCGTTCTATATTTTTCAACGTATCTTCGGCAAACTGGTAATACATGGGCATTTGCTGATTGGTTCGGGCATTTTCCACATAAATAACTCCGTTTTGTTTCCATACTTCAAACTGTTGTGGTGGAATACGATTTATTAAATCAGCTACTGCAGCCCAAGTTACTAGTTTTTTAATACGAACATCTTCTGCTGCTTTCACCATACTTATTCCTCCACCCCTACTGTGCCCGATTAAATAAATTTCCTGATTGTTTATTTCTTCTTTTGGCACGAGATTATTTTGTGTTATCCAATCCAATACCGTTTCTAAATCATCTAACTCTTTGGTATAATTATTATTTCCAAAGGCTTCTAAATCAGGAAAATCAATGGGTTGTTCAACAG
>CAYJMI010000109.1:0-10588 GCA_964371285.1 uncultured Vicingus sp.
ACTTTGTATTGCGAAAAAGTACTCGACGAACCAAATGGAATATCTTGTGCGTAAACCAAATCTTCTAACTGTTCTTTCAGTTGAACAGCAGTTGGAAAAGTTTGATTCCAATTGGTGTCGGTTTGCTCTACCACCAATTTTGCCCATTTGCTTTCATCAATAGCATTATCGGGGTAAGAAGCTGTAAATACTTCTTGTTTTTCGCCAATTTGTTGAATTTCTTGTTGTTTTAACAATTCGTTGATGGTTCCAACCACAATAGAACTGTCGATACCACCACTTAAACAAGTTCCTGTTTTGGCATCTGAGTTTAGTCGTGTTGCAATGGCGTTTGTTATTTTAGTTTTTAAATCAGCGATGATTGTTGCTGATTTGAATTCATCTATCTTTTCCCAATTGGTATTGGTTTTAAGCTGGAAATAATTGTGGATTTCAAACTTTTTGGTTTTTACATCCAATTCAAAATAGGTAGCAGGTTTTAATTCAAAAATGTCTTTAAAAAAGGTTTCAGCATCTATTTCCATTTTACCTAACACTAAGTAGTCGTAAACAGCTTTTGGGTTGATTTCTTTTTTTAAACCTTCTATTTTTAACAACCCTTTTATTTCGCTACAAAATGCAAAATAATTGTTGTTGTGGATGTAATAAAATGGTTTTACACCAAAACGATCTCTAGCACCAAAAAGTTTCTGTAGAGTTTTATCGTAAATCATAAAACTCCACATACCATTAAATTTTGTCAAACAAGCTGCTCCCCATGCTAGGTATGCTTTTAAAACTACTTCGGTATCAGAGTTTGATGTAAATTGATAACCTAAGGCAATAAGTTCGGCTCGAATAATTTTGTAATTGTAAATTTCTCCATTAAAAACTATCCAATAATTTGCATCTTCGTTGCAAAGTGGTTGGTGGGCGTTTTCCGATAAATCTAAAATGGAAAGTCTTCGGTGTGCTAACACAATGGTTGCTTTGGTATTAAAATCTTCGATTCCAATTTTAGGAGAATACAATAAATTAGATTGCTTAACATTTTGTGGCGTATCGTTACCAAAAACAGGAGTAGCATGGTTTTCTTCAAAAAACACAAAACCCTCATCATCAGGACCTCTGTGTTTGATGACTTGAAGTACTGAAGAGATACTTTTTACAAGCGTTGCGTTTTGCTGATAACTGATGATGCCTGATATACCACACATAATTTTATAAAAGTAGTTGAACAATTTTAAAAACGAGTAAAAATCAAAAAAAAGTTTTAAAATGAGTAGCTGACTAGATACAATAAATTTCCTAAATTCAATGGTCTAAAGTTTTTTCCATAAAAACAAAACATTAAAGTAAAAATGCAGAAACGATTTAGCAAATAATAAGTTTTTACAAACATGTTTAATATCATGTTTTAAATAAGTGCTTATCAACCAAATTTTGTTTTTCGTCGAATACTTAAGTAGAAATGTTTTTTGTATGCAATTTTTGTTTAAATTTAGGTAGTAAATTTTGGTTTTCGTTAAATAACAAACAATTTGTTAAACTAATTTAAAAGGCAACCATAATTTACTATTTGTTGTTAATGTGGAAAAATTTATATAAAAAGTTTAAAAAATGAAAAACAATATTTTAGCATTAGGAATAATTCTACTTTTTACAAATTCTTTATTTGCTCAACAAAAAGGAAACCTAAATAACGAAAAAACCATTTTCGAAAAACCATTAACTGGTGAAGAAATTACCCTAAATGTAAATTTATACAACTATGATATGAACACCATAGGTCAATTAAAAGATGATCTCTTTCAGTTTCAATATGTGGGAAAAATATCACTTATTTCTTTAGACGAGTTTAAGAAAATACTAACCATTATATACAATGAAAAAATGCTCGAAAGCGATTTTATTCGTGTTTTTAATGATAATAAAGTGGATTTTCTTTTAAAAAATAAACCAAATAGTGATATTACTGAATAATAAAAACGATAAATATGAAAAAATTATTACTCTCTATTATTATCTCATTATCTGTTGGTTTTTCCAATTTTTCTTTTGGGCAAATTTCTGGTTATGGTTTTGCTCAAGCAGCAGGAACACCGACTTTATTAACTGCTACTTACACAACACATACTTCTGGAACAACTGATTATGGGGTTTATACTGCTGTGCCAATTGGGTTTACATTTCAATATAATTGTGTTAATTATACAACAGTTAGTATTTCAAATGATGGTTATATTGTAATGGGCAATTCATTATCAAATACTTACACTCCTTTAAGTACAGGATCTGATAATAATGTAATTTCTGCTTTAGCTGCAGATTTACAAGGGGTTGCTGCTGGGTCTTCTTTAAGATCTAAAACGGTTGGTGCTGTTGGTAGTAGAACGTTTACAGTTGAATGGAAAAACTACAAAGAATATTGGGATGGAGGTGATTTCACATTTCAAATTATATTATATGAAACTTCAAACAATATAGTAATCAGATATACCACTACTACAGCCTTAACTGCTGCATCGGCTTTCCAAACAGGTTTAAGAGGTGCTTCTAATGCTGATTTTAATAATAGGACAAAAGCTGGAGGTGCTAATTGGATTGCTTCAACTGCTGGTGCATCAAACTCAGATTTAATGAGTTGTAATACACCAATTGGTAGAAATCCAACAGGTGTTTTTACTTGGACTCCTGCTGCTGCATGTGCTGGTGTACCAGCTGCAGGTACAGCTACTCCATCTCCTGCTTCGGTGTGTAGTGGAAGTACTTCAACCATTACATTGACTGGTTATACAGCTGGTTGTGGTATTTCTTACCAATGGCAATCTTCACCTGACAACTCAATTTGGTCAAATATTGGTGGGGCAACATCTACTTCTTATGTCGCTACTGTTTCAGCTTTAACCTATTATCGTTGTATTACCACTTGTTCTAATGGAGGAGGTACTGCGACTTCGAGTGTAGCTACAGTTACTATAAATGCTCCAACCTCCTGCTATTGTGTATCTTCCGCTACCTCTACATCCGATATGGATATAACAAACATTACTTTAGGTACTATAAATAATACTTCTGCAACAGTATCATTAACTGGAACACAGGGTAATGCTACTGGTACTGCTGGTATGTATAGTGATTGGAGAGCTTCTGCTGTACCTGTTCCATCATTACAACAAGGTTCAACTACTGCGTTTTCTGTTACGATTGGTGGAACAGCTTATTCTCACCGGGTTGATGTTTATATTGATTTTAATCAAGATGGTGATTTTGCAGATGCTGGTGAATCATTGCCAATTTTTGCTTATGCAAATCCAGCTCTTCCAAATACTACTGCTTCAAGTATTAATATTCCAATAACAGCTACTACTGGAGTTACCACCATGCGAGTAGTCTGTGTTGAATCATCAACCACTAGCGAATGTGGCACTTATACTTGGGGAGAAACTGAGGATTATAGAATAAATATTACTGCAGCACCAGCTTGTTCAGGTGCTCCTACGCCAGGGACTACTGTTTCTTCGGTAAATCCTATTTGCCCTGGAGGAACTACGGTGCTTAGTGTTACTGGAAGTTCAGTCGCTTCTGGTTTAGTTTATCAATGGCAATCATCTCCAGATAATGCAACTTGGACTAATGTGGCGGGTGAAACAGGGTTAACATATACAGTTTCACCAACATCAAATACATATTATAGAAGAGTGATTACTTGTACATTAAGTGGTGGTCTTTCTTCAAATAGTGTGTCAGTTTATGAAACCATAGTGCTTACAGCAGCGTGTTATTGTGCATCAGCTGCTACCTCAACATCAGATATGGATATACTTAGGGTTACATACGGTACAATTAATAATACTACTGCAAATATTTCTTTAACAGGGACGCAAGGTAATGCCACAGGTACAGCTGGTATGTATAGTAATTGGACTGCATCAGCAGTACCAGTACCTAATATACAACAAAATGTGGCAACAGCTTTTACTGTTCAAATTGGAGGAGGTTCGCCATATAGTCATAGAGTAGATGTTTACATCGATTTAAACCAAGATGGTGATTTTGTTGATGTTGGTGAGAACTTTCCAATATTTGCTTATGCAAATCCAGCATTACCGAATACTACAACGGTAAACATAACTATACCTTGTTCTTCCACATTAGGACAAACTACTATGCGTGTGGTATGTGTTGAGTCATCATCTAGTAGTGCATGTGGCACTTATACTTGGGGAGAAACAGAAGATTATAAAATTAATATTACTGCTGGAGGTGCTTGTGCTGGTACTCCAGTGGCTGGTACTGCTGTTGCATCAGTAGCAACGATTTCTTCATGTGCTTCACCAACATCTATTGTTTCATTAACAGGTGCGTCAACTTCTTGTGGAATTAATTATCAGTGGCAATCTGCCCCTGCTGCTGCTGGGCCTTGGACTAATATTTCTGGAGCAACTAGTTCATTTTATATTTCAAGTCCTGCTAGCAATACTTATTATCGTTGTATTTTAACATGTACAATAAGTGGTTTATCTGCAACTTCATCAAGTGTTTTAGTAAGTGTTACTATATCTATTCCTCCAAATAACGATTGCAGCGGTGCAACAACACTTACTGTTAATGCAAATCAATCATGTGGAGTAGTTACTGCAGGAACAGTAAATTGCTCATCTGCATCGTCCGACCCTAATACATGTTGGGGTACAGCTGATGATGATGTATGGTTTAAATTCGTTGCTACATCTGGTTCTCATGATATTACTTTATCAAATGTTGTAGGTTCAACAACAGATTTATATCATTCAGTTTATGGTGGTACCTGTGGTGTTTTAGGAACTCCTTTGGTTTGTAGTGATCCCAACACAAGTACAGTTTCTGGATTAACAATTGGTAATACCTATTACGTGAGAGTTTATACTTATACTTCTACTAGTGGTCAAACAACAACATTTGATATTTGTATCGGTTCTCTTCCAAATTGTGCAACTCCACCAAATTGTAATTTAAATTATACACTTTCAAGTATTGCACATGCTCCAGTTAGTTATGCAACAGGTACAGTAGTTTCATTTAGTGATGATAGGTTTGCATCTTCATATACTGCACTTGGTTTTAACTTTTGTTTTGATGGTATTACTTATACTGATGTGTTGATTTCTTCAAACGGATATTTGATCTTTCCTAGTTGTTATTCTGCTGCACCTACTGAAACATCAATAACTACTGGAGGCTATTCACCATACACCATTGATGGTCCAGTAATTCCAAATACTACTGATGCTCCAAGAAATGCTATTTTAGCTCCTTGGCAAGATATTGACCCTGCTGCAGGTGGAACAACAAGGTATGCAACGATTGGATCTGCTCCAAATAGAATTTTCATTGTTAAATACGATAATATAGCTATGTATAGTTGTACCTCTTCCAAATTTAGTGGACAGGTTATGTTGTATGAAACAACCAATAATATTGAGGTTCACATTACTGAAAAAACAGTTTGTGCTTCTTGGAATGGAGGTGATGCAATTTTAGGGTTACATAATTACGATGGAACTATTGCAGTAACAAATGCCGCACATAATTATCCTAATAATTGGGCAGAAACAAATACAGCATATAGATTTACGTCTAATTGTGGAGCAGCTTGCTCTAGTTTACCTATTAAACTTATCTCGTTTAATGCTGAATCAATCAAAGATTTTAATTTATTAAAATGGAGTACTTCCACGGAAATTAATAATGATTATTTCGTTATAGAAGTGTCAACAAATATGAATGATTTTATAGACATTGCTCATGTTAATGGTGCAGGTAATTCAAATGTTGAATTAAACTATCAGTTTAAAGATTATAGTCCACTCACTGATATTATGTATTATCGCTTACGACAAGTAGATTTTGATGGTAAATGGTCATACTCAAATATTGTTGCTGTCAAAAAAATAAATGAGGGTGATGTGAGTATTTATCCTAACCCTGCAAAAGAATCGTTGTTTATTGATGTTAATTCAATAATTGATGAAACATATACTATAAACTACACCAATATATTGGGTAGCGTGCGTAAAGAAAGTATTGAAATTATTGAAGGTACGAAAACCTATCAAACAAATGAATTTAAAAATTTAACACCTGGTATATATTTTATTCAAGTTGTTGATGCCAACAATGAAGTAATAAAATATCAAAAAATTGTTAAAGAATAAGGTTGATTAACTTCAAAAAAAATTCTCCAACTGGAGAGTTTTTTTTGTCAAATATTTTACCATTTCGATTGAAACACTTTGAAGTGGAGAAATATTCATACAATTGAAAACAGCATTCTGTTATAAGAAGATTTCTCTAAAAAATAGAAACACAAAGACAAGCTCGGTACGATATGTATTTTAATGTTTTTTATTAGGTAATTATTAACAAATGTGTTGTGTAAGGTGAAATTGTTATAAATTTACGTAATAAATACTAAGTTTCATTAAAAAATTAACAACTTGTTAAATTAATTATTTCATATAATAAGGCAACCATAACAATATAATTAACGTCAATAAGCCAATAAATAAAAATTAAATGAAAAATATTTTAACATTCATCATTGGTTTTGTGTTGTTCTTAAATGGATATTCACAAAGCCAAACTCCAAAAGAAATTGAACAAGAGAAAGCTTCGATTCGTATACCAATGAGTCAATCTAATTCTAATCTGGTTAAATCCATAACATTTAACCTTAAAGGAGTGCCTAAAAATGAGCAAGGTGCATTAAAAGATGAATTTACGACCTACAAGGACAAGGTTATTACTTTAATCTATAATGAAGATCAAGAATCGATGGTTTTAGTTTATAAATCAATAATTCCATACAGCAAAATTTTATATATATTAAATAATCATGGTATTAGTAGTTCCGCTATTCTTGAAAACGAATGATTTTATGAAAAACAACATCTATTGTTAATTTAGATTGCAACAACGAAATTTTAAAATAATGAAAAAATTACTACTTCTATTAAATTTAAATATGCTATTTTTAGCTGTTGTTGGTTATGCTGCTGCACCAGCAAATGATGGATGTGCTAATGCAACCAATTTGCCTTGTGCAACCGTAAATTTAGCTGGAACTACTGTCGCATCGGTAAGTGAATCAACATTCCCTACAACATATGCTTCAAAGTTTGGTGTTTGGTATAAATTTACTGGTGATGGGCAAAGTACAACAATATCGACAACTGCTGGAGCTGGATTTGACCACGAAATGGTTATTATGAGTGCTACTGGTGCATGCACAGGATTTGCCTTGATTACTGACCAAGACGTAGGTTTCTCTGGTGGTACAGAAACTTATACTTTTACATCTGTGATTGGAACTCAGTATTATGTCTATATTGCTTATTACTCAACAACTGGCTTATCAACGAATACTGGCACATTCACAATTTCTAGAAGTTGTGTAGCTGCACCTGTTGCCCCTGCTAACGATTTGTGTGCAAATGCAACAAACCTTCCATGCGCAACTGTTAATTTAGCTGGAACAACTGTAAATACATCAAATATTGCCGATCCATCTGGTTGTGCAAGTAATTATGGCGTTTGGTACACTTTTGTTGGTGATGGGCAATCCACTACAATTTCATCAACTGCTTCTGGTGGATGGGATCATGAAATGGTTATTTCAAGTGGGAGTTGTGGTGCTTTATCAAATATTACGTGTCAGGATAATGGATTTACTGATGGTACAGAAACCTATACGTTTACTGCCACAAATGCAGTAACTTATTATGTTTATATCGCACATTATTCTACTAGTTCTTCAACTACAGGAACCTTCACTATCTCTCGAACATGTGCTGCAGCTCCTGTTGCTCCTGCAAATGATAATTGTGCTGGAGCTACAGCACTAACAGTTAATCCCGATTTAACTTGTACAACAACTACAGCTGGAACGGTTTCTGGTGCTACAGCTTCTGCTGATGGTAACACATGCTCTGGAACTAATGATGATGATGTGTGGTTTTCTTTTGTGGCTACAGGAACTACTCATTATGTGGACTTATTAAATGTAGCTGGTTCAGTAACAGATATGTATCATGTTGTTTATTCTGGTGCTTGTGGTTCGTTATCTCAAATGTATTGTAGTGATGGTGATGCTAGTACTGCAAATGGTTTAACAATTGGGGCAACATATTATATTAGGGTTTATACTTATACAGCTACCGGTGCTCAAACATCAACATTTGATGTATGTATAACATCAGATCCACCACCTATAACAGCATGCTCAGGTAATTTTTACGATACAGGTGGTGCTGGTGGAGGTTATTCTATTAATGAGTATTACTACCAAACTTATTGTTCAAGTGTTCCAGGTCAATGTTTAGTTATGACATTTTCTAGTTTTGATACAGAATCATGTTGTGATGATTTAACCATCTATAATGGACCTGACCAATCCTCTACTATTATTGGTACTTATGCTGGAACATCATTACCGAATGGAGGAACTATAACTGCTTCATCAGGCTGTTTAACAATAGTTTGGGATTCTGATGGTTCTGTCAATGGAAATGGTTGGGCTGCCGCAATAAGCTGTGGTGCATGCCCTGCACCAACTTGTAGTGATGGTGTTCAAAATGGTACAGAAACAGGTGTAGATTGTGGTGGAACTTGTGGAGCTTGCCCAGTAATTGGTCCATGTGGTAATCTCAATAATAATGATTTTTGTTCAGACCCTGCTATTTTATCGCAAGGAGGGGGAGGATGGTCTAGCTCTACTACAAGTATTTATTCGTATGATGATCCTGGAACGAGTTTCTGTGGTTCTATTGAAAATAATTCTTGGTATGTATTTACAGCATCTGCAACAACTGAAGTATTTGATTTTACTAGTATTACCAATTGTACTTGGGGTGATGGTATTCAAGCTGAGGTGTACGATGTTACTACTGACGTAAATGGATGTTGTACTTCTTTAAGTTCAGTATCTAATTGCTGGAATCCAGCGACTACAACTCCTGGTACAGTTACAGCCACAGGTTTAACTATTGGGCAAGATTATTATTTAATGGTAGATGGATGGGCTGGTGATAATTGTGATTTTACTGTATCTAACTGGACTGCTACTGGAATTTTACCTGTTAAGTTGATTAATTTCAATGGTTACCAATTAGAAGGTGGTAATAAACTAATTTGGACAACTGAATCAGAAGTTAATAATGATTATTTTATTATTCAGAAATCATCAAATACGAAAGATTTTTTTGATGCAGGTATTGTAGATGGTAATGGAAACTCAAATACAGTTAACAATTATAGTTTTTTTGACATATTACCTTCGCCAAAGGTTAGCTATTATAGATTAAAGCAAATAGATTTTGATGGAAT
The DNA here is from genome assembly GCA_964371285.1 of uncultured Vicingus sp. Classification (GTDB taxonomy): domain Bacteria; phylum Bacteroidota; class Bacteroidia; order Flavobacteriales_E; family Vicingaceae; genus Vicingus. The sequence continues at coordinate 9,346 of CAYJMI010000109.1, forward strand.
GTATGAATACTCTAAACTTGTAGCTGTTTCATCTAACAAACAAGTTGAGGTTTCAATTTATCCAAACCCAACCTCTAATGATTTATTTTTTGATATCACAGGAAATGATAATGAAATTATAACTATTTGTTATATAGATGTAATTGGTAACACCATAAAAGAAACAATATCAATTTCTAAAGATAAAAATACTTATAGGACTAGTGAATTTTTAAAGTTGAAAACGGGAATTTATTTTGTTCAAATGGTGAATGAAAATAATGAAATAATAAAAAGTCAAAAGATTATAAAACAATAATTCTCTTATACATTCCAAAAACAAAAAAATCTCGACCTCAAATCGAGATTTTTTTTATTCCAACGTTTTATCCATTAAATAAACCATGGTTGCCATGGCAGCGGCTCCTAATTCTAATTCACGTTTGTTTACGGTTTCAAAAACATCGGCAGCCGAATGGTGGTAATTAAAATAGAGTTGTGAATTGATAACCAATCCCATTTGTACCATGTTTGGGTATTTTTTTAACAAAGGCGAAATATCAACTCCTCCATATCCTTTATTAATTTTTAATAAATCGTAGGGATAAAGTAAGTTTTCAAATTGTTTTGTTTGGTTTAATTGTTCATCAGAACCAACTACATCAAAACCCATAGGTAAAAAACCTCCTCTGTCGCTTTCTAAAGCAAAAATGTGTTCTTCATTATTTTTTTCAGCTAGTTCAGCATAGGTTTTACCACCAAAATTTCCGTTTTCTTCGTTCATAAAAAGTACACAACGAATAGTATGTTGTGGTTTAAAATCTAATTTTTTTAGAATACGAAAAGCTTCAATGCAGTGCATAATTCCGGCACCATCATCGTGTGCACCTTCACCTGTATCCCACGAATCTAAATGGCCGCCAATGGTAATAATTTTTGCATCTTTTCCTTTTATTTCTGCTATTACGTTGTACGAAGGAACATCAGGTGAAACAGAACAATCCATCTCCATTTTAAGCGTAACTTTTCCATTGGTTAACCACTGTGTTAAATCGTCGGCATTTTGTGTGCTTATGGCAGCACAAGGAATCACTTTAACCGAATCGTCGAAGTGAGTAACGCCGGTATGCGGGTAATTATCGGTTGGTGTAGCTAACGAACGAATAATAACGGCTTTTGCACCCAATTTTGAGGCTTCATTTGGAGCATCACCTCGTAGTGGATAACAATATCCGTAAGCTGAAAAAGTGTGGATGAATTTTTG
>CAYJMI010000110.1:0-10536 GCA_964371285.1 uncultured Vicingus sp.
GGTAAATTCTAAGCAAACCTTAAAAGAAGTGATTGTTGAAATATCATCAAAACGATTGGGTGTGGCTGCGGTGGTTGACAACAACAAATTGATTGGTATAGTTACCGACGGCGATTTACGTAGAATGTTGGGTAAGGATTTAGATATTAATCAATTAACGGTGAAAGATATCATGAGTACTTCGCCAAAAACGATACAACAAAACAGTTTAGCCATCGAGGCATTACATTATATGGAAGATAAAAGCATCTCGCAGTTGCTAGTAGTGGGTGAAAACAACGCTTATTTAGGCGTTATTCATTTACACGATTTATTAAGGGAAGGGATAATTTAGAAACTCTTTAACTATAGAAAACGTAAAACCAAACAAATTCAAATTATCATGAAAAAAATTTGTCTAATTATTTTTCTCCTAATTTCTTTTAAGATATCATTAGCCCAGATTCCTATGCTAGATAGCTCTTATGTATGGTCTGAATATTGGGGTTGTTATTTTAGTGGTCCACAAGACGGAACTCAATACAAATCAATCGGCGGAGATACTTTACTTAATGGTAAAATTTATAAAAAAATATTTGGTAGTTCTGACCAAACTGGCTACCCATCAGCTTTTTTAAGAGAAGACTCAGGTTTTGTATTTAATTCATATGAAGAAGTTTATTATAATTTTAATCTTCTTCCTGGCGATACTTTTACTTTTCTACAATCATCAATGGTTGGACCTATTGATTTAATAGTTGATTCTGTTTCTACAAAATTTCTTTTTGGACAAATGAGAAAAGCCATAAAATTCAAAGATTTTTTAGACATGACTTGGATTGAAGGGGTAGGTTCATCAACTGGATTGTTGTATGATCAAGTATGGTATTGGGATTGTAACCAAAGTGTAATATGTTTTTTTGATGGTTTAGACACTTATTTGGCTGAAGGTTTTGATACTTGTTATATTGATAATTATATAATTGGTATTAACTCTTTACCTGAAATTTCTGAAATTAAATTATATCCAAATCCAACAAAAGATTTAATAATCATCAACTTTTCCACTACAAAACAAAAACTTAAAATCAATGTTTTGAATTCTCTCGGTTTAATTGTTAAACAAATTGAAAACTTAAATACAACAAACAACATAGAAATTAATGTTGAAGATTTAAACTCTGGAATTTATTTTTTACAATTGCACTTTGATGATAAAACAGTTGTTACCAAAAAGATAGTTGTGCAGTAAATTCTTTTCTAACATTCTTTTCAAGTCAAATCTAACTGATAAAATCAGCGTAATTCTCCGAATTGAACATTTCAAAAACTCAACCTTTTTGGAATACAATCCAAATTTATATCAACTTTTTTGGAATACAATCCAAAAATATCGTAACTATTTTGGAATTGGTTATCAGTTGAAGACTGGAAAGCCTCCCCAACCCCTCCGAAGGAGGGGCTTTCGTAGAGGAGCGAAAAAAATAACTAGAGACTGATAACTGCGAACGGACAACTGATAACTGTTAACTGCGAACTGAACAACCTACCTCAACACATTAATCCGTTCGGCATCAAGTTTAATAAAGATAAACAGCAAAATGGTAAACGACCACAACGAAGAACCTCCGTAACTGATAAAAGGTAACGGAATACCAATAACTGGAGCTAATCCAATAGCCATTCCGATATTAATTAAAAAGTGGAAAAACAGGATGGAAGCCACTGCATAACCATAAATCCGTGAAAAAATAGAGCGTTGCCGTTCGGCTAAAAAGATGATGCGAAGAAACAGCCCGACGTACAAACAAATTAATACAAACGAGCCTAAAAAACCCCATTCTTCGCCAATGGTACAAAAAATAAAGTCGGTGCTTTGTTCAGGCACAAAATCGAACTTGGTTTGCGTTCCTTCTAAAAATCCTTTACCAGCAAAACCGCCAGAACCAATAGCAATAAGCGATTGATTTACGTTGTAACCTGCACCTTTTGGGTCGGATTCTATGCCTAACAATACATTAATTCGTTTGGATTGGTGAGGCTCCAACACATTTTCGAAAATATAATCGACACTATAAATTAATGCTGACGAAAATATAAACCCAGCTAAAATAATCAACCATAATTTTTTGGCCCTTTTGGTAATGTAAATAATACTCCCTGCAATTATGGCTAAAATTACAATCAACAACATATCTCCTGTTAGGATAATGTCGGTAAAAAAAGTAAATGTATTTATTCGCATTAACAATGAAACAACAAATAAAAATGCGGTGTACAAGGCTATTAATAAAACATTTCCAGACAAACCTTCTCGATATAAAACAAAAACAAACGAAGCATACACCAACGTTGAACCTGTGTCGTTTTGAAGTAATATTAATACCGCAGGGATTCCAATAATAACCGAAGCGATTAGTTTAGTTTTTAAATCTTGCATCTTGATGTTCATAGTAGAAAGGTATTTTGCCAACGCTAAAGCTGTGGCAAATTTTCCAAATTCAGAAGGCTGTAAAGCAAAACTGCCTATTTTAAACCACGATTTTGAACCTTTAACCTCCGCCCCAAAAAGCAGAACTCCAATTAAGGTTAACAGCAATACAATAAAAATAGGGTAAGCAAAAGCAGTATAAAATTGAGCATCAATTAACAAAATGATGAATGCTAAAACAAATGCTGCGGCAATCCAAAGCAATTGCATTCCGTAACGTTGAGAAATATCAAAAATACTATGGTGATCCTCATTATAAACAGCTGCATAAATACTAATCCAACCTATAAAAACAAGTACAACATAAATAATAACGGTAATGTTATCAATGTTGGCGAATATGTTTTTTTGGTTTCTCATTTTTCTAGTTAATGGATACTAGTTTTATTCTTTTTCTGAACAACTTCCATTAGATTTGCATCAAATATTCTATTTTCTTTTATCGTATCTTTTATATTTCTTGTTAAATATTTTTCCATAATTAAACTGGCAATTGGGGCAGCCCACGTTCCACCAAAACCTGCATTTTCAATATAAACTGCAATGGCAATTTTAGGATTATCTTTTGGGGCAAATGCAATAAAAATAGAGTGATCTTCGCCATGAGGGTTTTGAGCCGTACCTGTTTTTCCACAAACTTGTATGCTGTCAATTTTTGCTCTTCGAGCAGTACCCCCAGCTTCTTCAGTCACTTTTAACATTCCCTCAACAATAGGGATAAAATATTTTGATTCTACACCAACATTATGCTTTATTCTAAAAATAGAAGGAATAGTATCAGTTTTTTCAATTCGTTTTAACAAGTGTGGGGTGTAAAAATAGCCCCGGTTCGATAAAATAGCTGATAAATTTGCCATTTGCAAAGGTACAACTCCAATTTCACCTTGACCAATACTGAGCGAATAAATGGTGCTAAACGCCCAATGTCCTTTTCCATACCATTTGTCGTAAAAATCAACATCAGGAATAAATCCTTTTTTTACGGCGGGTAAATCTGTTTCTAATCGTACACCTAAACCAAATTTTTTTACGTGTTTGCTCCACTGAGCCAAGCCTATTTCACTGTCTTTAAACAATGATTTGGATTTGTTTTGTAGTATTATTTTTCTAAAAACATTAAAATAATAAGGATTACACGACATTTTAATGGATGAGGTAACGTCGCCAGCAGCAGGATGATTATGGCAACCTACCAAACTTTTGTTACATGGAAAACCCGTATTTTCATTAATTACACCATCTTGCATTGCAATTAATGCCTGAACAGTTTTAAAAGTTGAACCTGGTGGATAAGATGCCATTAATGCTCTGTTAAACAAAGGCTTTAATTCGTCATTACTCAATACTGGATAATTCTTTTTTACATCTCTACCAACCAATAAATTAGGATTGTATGCCGGAGCAGAAACTAAGGCTAAAATTTCGCCTGTTTGTGGTTCAATGGCAACAATACTCCCTCGTTTATTTTGCATTAATTTTTCGCCATATTCTTGAATTATAGCATCTATCGATAAATAAATGGTTTCTCCGGTAACTGCCATCGTATCTAGTTCACCATCTAAATAACTACCTTTTTCTCGGTTATGAACATCAACCAATACTCGTTTTACGCCTCTTTTACCTCTAAGAAGAGATTCATAAGATAATTCTATTCCACTTTTACCAATGTAATCGCCTGATTTATAGTAGCTATCATTGTCGATGATGTTTTGATTAACCTCACCAATATAACCTAGAACATGAGCAGCACTCTCTCTTGGATATTTTCTAAGGGTACGTGTTTGAGCATAAAAACCCTGATATTCAAAAAGTTTTTCTTGAATTTTAGCATATTCTTTTGAAGAAATTTCCTTTTCAAAAACAGAAGGTTTGTAACGGGAATAATCTCTTGCTTTATAAAATTTTGTTCTAAAATCTTCTAGTTTAATTCCCAACACTTGGCAAAATGCAAGAGTGTCCATTTCTTTTACCAGCCTTGGCACTACCATTAAGTCGTAAGCGGCTTCGTTGTAAACCAACAATATCCCATTTCTGTCGTAAATTAACCCTCTTGCAGGGTATTGTATTACTTCTCGAAGCACATTTTGATCGGAATCAATTTTATATTTATCGTTAATGATTTGAACATTAAACAATCGAATGATGAAAATTAAGCCAACAATAAGGAAGATGAGTGCAATAACAATTTTTCTGTCGGAGAGATTATTCATTTTCGGGTATTCGGATTATAGTTAAACAACTGAACTATAAAAATAAGAATTAATGTGAAAATACTACTCACAATAACTCTTCCGAAGGTAGAGAAAAATTGAGAAAAATTAAACGATTCGGTGTAAAATAAAAAGAGATGATGAAGTACCACTAAAATTACTGCGTACGTCATAAACCAGGATAAACCCATGTGTTGCAAACTTGGTGTTGTTCCAAATTCATAGCCGCCTCGGGGTTGAATTAATTTTAAAATATATTTTCTTGAAAACGCCATAAATACTGCGGAAGAAGTATGAAACCCCATGGTGCTTGAGAAGATGTCAATGGTTAATCCGATTAAAAAAGCTAAAAACAACACTAAATTATCATTGGTTTCAAAAGGTAATATCAAAATAAATAGAACATACAAATAAGGATTGATATAACCTCCTAATTCAATATTATTAAGGATAACAACCTGTGTTAAAACCAACAGTACAAAGGCAAATAAATAGGTTAAAATATCTCTTATCATTCTTTTATTTCTTGTTCACTTTTAGCTTCTAGTTCATCTTTTTCTTTTTTCTGTAGTGACCTAACTACATAAACATGCGATAATTTTTTAAAATCGACAGCAAAGGTAATAGTGATGTTATAAAAATTATTTCCTTCTGGTAAATCAAATGCTGTAACTGTCCCTATTAATATATTTTCTGGGAAAATAGAAGAATATCCAGTGGTTACAACAGTATCGCCAACTACTAATTTTACATGGTTGGGAATATCTTTTAATTGAGCTTCTCTATAATTATTACCTTCCCAAACTAACGAACCGTAATAACCTGATTTTTTAATTTTTGCACTTATTTTATTTTTATCATGTAAAACAGACATTACTGAGCCAAAATTTTTAGATACGTTTTTTACAATTCCAACTATTCCTTGTGCAGATATCACCCCCATTTCAGCCTCAATGCCATTCAAATCTCCTTTGTCGATGGTGATGTAGTTTTGCCGTTTGTTGGTAGAATTATTTACCACTTTTGCAGCACTATACATGTACGTTTGATGGTAAGACGTGTCGTTAATTTGATAAATTCTGCCGTAAACTTTTACAAATGAAGAAATGTTGTTTGCTTGTAATTTAGCATTTTGCTCTGCCAATTCTTTATTAACTTCCTTTAAGTTGAGGTAATCTTTTATGTTGTGTATGGATGAAAAGAAATTTCCAACAAAAAAATTAGAAGAATTTAAAAACTTAGAATTTTGGTAATTGTTATTCGCTATTAACATCCAAAAAGCAAAAATCTCGAGCAACAGAAATAGAAAAATAAATGAATTTTTGGTTAAAAATCGTACTAAATTCCTCATTCTATCAAATTAACGCTCGATTAACTATTTCATCAAAAATGGTAGCTTGCTAATGTTTTTAAGAGCAATACCTGTTCCTCTTGCTACAGCTCTAAGCGGGTCTTCTGCAATGTGAACTGGAAGTTTCGTTTTCAATGAAATACGCTTGTCTAACCCTCTTAACATAGAGCCACCACCAGCTAAATACAAACCTGTTTTATAAATATCAGCTGATAACTCTGGGGGTGTCATTTCAAGTGCACTTAACACAGCCTCTTCTATTTTAGCAATAGACTTATCCAAAGCATGAGCAATTTCACTATACGAAACAATAATTTCTTTTGGTGTTCCAGTCATTAAATCCCTACCTTGTACAGCATAATCTGGTGGTGGATTTTCTAATTCTGTTAAAGCAGAACCGCACTCAGTTTTAATTTGTTCAGCCGAACGCTCCCCAATTAATAAGTTGTGTTGACGACGCATATAATCTACAATGTCATTGGTAAAATCATCACCAGCTACTCGAATCGATTTATCGCAAACAATACCACCAAGTGCAATAACTGCAATTTCTGAAGTACCTCCACCTATATCAATAATCATGTTTCCCATAGGTTCTAAAACATCAATTCCGATACCAATAGCAGCTGCCATGGGCTCATGAATTAAATAAACTTCTTTACCTCCAGCATGTTCAGCTGAATCTTTAACAGCTCTTTTCTCCACCTCTGTTATTCCTGATGGAATACAAATTACCATTCTTAAGGAAGGTGTAAACAATTGTTTGTTGGGGTTAATCATTTTTATCATCCCTCTAATCATGTGTTCGGCAGCATCGAAATCTGCAATTACACCATCTTTTAACGGGCGAATGGTTTTTATGTCTTCGTGGGTTTTACCGTGCATCTGCATGGCTTTTTTACCTACTGCAATAATTTTTCCTGTAATTCTGTCTTTTGCTACAATTGACGGTTCGTCAACCACCACTTTATCGTTATGGATAATAAGAGTGTTGGCTGTACCAAGGTCAATGGCTATTTCTTGTGTTAAGAAGCTAAATAATCCCATTCGTTTTCTATATTGTTTTTAGTTGAAGTGAGGTAAATTTATGATTAAAATATTCATATTCTATTTTTGTAATCATATTTGTTAAACACTTTATTGTTAGTTAATTTTAGTTGCTGGTTACTTGTCATTGGTTACATGTTATTAGTTAATAGTTTTTCTGTCTTCGGTCTTCCGACTTCCAACTCTCTTTCAATGTCTAAAATGTCTAATTCCTGTGGTTACCATTGCCATATCATTTGCATCGCAATAATCAATCGATTCTTGATCTTTTATGGAACCTCCCGGCTGAACAACGGCTGTAATTCCTTCATTTTTTGCCAACTCTACACAGTCAGGAAAAGGAAAAAAAGCATCAGACGCCATTACAGCTCCTTTTAAATCAAAACCAAAAGCTTTGGCTTTAACAATGGCTTGTCTTAAAGCATCAACACGCGATGTTTGACCTGTTCCGCTTGCTAACAATTGTTCGTTTTTTGCAAAAACAATGGTGTTTGATTTGGTGTGTTTTACCAGTTTATTGGCAAATTCTAAATCAACAATTTCTTGGGCGGTTGGCACTTTTTTGGTTACAGCTTTAAAATCGGTTTTGTTGACAGTTTTTAAATCTTTGTCTTGCCCTAAAACACCATTTAAAATGGTTCTAAATTGTTTTTTTGGTAATTCAACAGGCTTTTGTTTTAAAACAATTCTGTTCTTTTTTTGCAAAAACAAATCCAGTACTTTTTGTTCATAATCTGGTGCAATAATCACTTCAAAAAATAAATTGTTTATTTCGTTAGCCGTTGCAACATCCAGTTTTTGATTACAAATTAAAACTCCACCAAAAGCAGAAACAGGGTCGGCAGCTAAAGCATCGTTCCAAGCTTGAAGCAACGTGTTTCGTGAAGCTAGTCCACAAGCATTGTTGTGTTTTAAAATAGCAAAAGTTGGTCTAGCAAATGAAAATTCTGCCATTAAATTTACAGCAGCATCCACATCTAATAAATTGTTGTACGATAATTCTTTACCGTTTAATTTATCGAACATGGCATCTAAATCGCCATAAAAAACACCTTTTTGATGAGGGTTTTCGCCATAACGTAATGTCTGCGATTGAAGTATGCTTTGTTTAAAAAAGTTTTCTTCATCGTGGTTAAACCAGTTAAAAATAGCGGTGTCGTAATGCGAAGAAACATTAAAAGCCAATTTTGCCAAGTGTTTTCGGTGGGCTAAATCGGTAGCACCATTTTTTTGTTTTAGTACGTCTAAAACATAAGTGTATTGGTCTCTCGAAGAAACAATTACCACATCTTTAAAGTTTTTTGCTGCGGCACGAATCAATGAAATTCCGCCTATATCAATTTTTTCAATAATATCTTGTTCGGCAGCTCCCGACGCAACCGTATCTTCAAAGGGGTACAAATCAACAATAACCAAGTCAATTTCCGGAATTTCGTATTCTGCCAATTGAGCCACATCGCTATCCAAACCTCTTCTGCTTAAAATTCCGCCAAAAACTTTTGGGTGCAACGTTTTAACTCTTCCTCCCAAAATAGAAGGGTAGGAGGTTAATGTTTCAACAGCAGTTACTGGAACATTTAGTTCCTCAATAAAACTTTGCGTTCCTCCAGTAGAAAAAATGGTTACTCCATTGCGGTGTAATTCGTGAATAATAGGCTCTAAATTGTCTTTATGGTAAACCGAAATTAAGGCACTTTTAATTTTTTTGCTGCTCATGCTTGTGTGGTAATTTGATATCTAAAAATAAAGACACGAAATTAATGATATTTAACCCCTTATTCAACTTGATTTTGTTGATTTTTTAAGTTTGTTAATAAATTTTTGAGGTTTTCAAAACACTGAAACAAACACAACAATTTAACCATATCGTTTTTTACATCAAGTTGATATTAATTAAGATTAAAGCGTTCCCTTTGTTTATCATTCTCACCATTCACCTTTTGTATTTTACTATTCGCACTTAAAAAGAGACAACTCACACTTTTTTATTAATTAAACAGCTTTATTAACGTTTACATTACATACTACAACTGTAAATTTTTTTAGTTATGAAAACTACTAAACCATATATCTACATTGTTGATGATAATAACATCAGTTTAAAAATTATTCAAAAAAAGATTAAGGGGATTCTTGATTGTAACATAAGAACATTTACTAACGCAGAAGATTGTTATAGAACAGTTCAATTTAGAACCCCAGATTTAATTCTTGCTGATTATTATTTGGATTCGATGTATAATCAACGAATGAATGGAGATGACTTATTAAACAAAGTTAAATACTACAACCACAATATTCCTGTAATTATTTATTCTTCAACCGAAAGTTTTAAGTTGGCTGTTAGGTTAGTAAAGTTAGGTGCCGACGATTTTATTCCACGTAACGATGACTTTATTCCTGAACTACTTGAGGTGGTCGAAAAGCATTTTAAAAATGTCGATTCAAAACCTTTTTTGCAAGATTTTCTTTCAAAATTTGACTGGTAATTAAATTAAATATGATAGGAGTTTTTACATCTTTAAATTCAATATTATGACAACTACAACATTTGGTAAAAGCCACACTAGAAACAAAACCATTACTTCGGCTTCAACATACAAAGTATTTATTGTTGAAGATAATAACACGAACCAAATGATGTTAGAAAATTATTTGAAAAAATTGCCGAATTGTGATTATGATAACAAACCTAATTTAGAAATTTTTTCATTTGGAACTGGTAAAGAATGCTTAGATGCGATGTATATAAAACCAGATATTGTTATTTTAGATTATTATTTAGACGAAAGTAATCCTGATGCCGAAAATGGACTCATTATCTTAAAAAAAATAAAAGCTATACATCCATCAACAAAAGTAATTGTTATGAGCGGACAGGAAAATGTAATGGTAACTGCTGAATTATTTAACAAAGGTGCTTCAGATTACGTTTCGAAAGAACACTATGGAGTTGTTCGAGTGGAACAATCGATCTTGCGGTTAATAGCAGAAATAGAATTCGAAAAAGGAAAACGTTCCAGAAACTTAGCTTATGCATTTCTTGTGTTTTTGATTGGAGTGGCAATTGGCTGGATAATTTAAAGCGTTCAAATTTATTTTATTCAAATAATGTTTAAATTTGAGTAAGAAGGAAAAATTTGAATATGAAGATAAAATGTATAATAATTGATGATGACAAGGTTTTTACTAAAATATTGGAACACTACATATCAAAAGTAGATTTTCTTGAGCATCAGCAAACTTTTAACAATAGTGCAGAAGCTTTTAATAAAATAAATCTTGATGAAATTGATCTTATTTTTTTAGATATGGAAATGCCTGAAATGGATGGTTTGGAGTTTTTAGATGCACTTTCAGTGAAACCTGCACTAGTTTTTGTTTCGAGTAATAAAACTTACGGACCAGAAGCTTTTGAAAATAATGCGATAGATTATTTACACAAACCTATATTGTTA
>CAYJMI010000111.1:0-10505 GCA_964371285.1 uncultured Vicingus sp.
CCTCTCGAAACTTCATAACTAACAGCATCACGAATAATTTCTTCGTTAAACGTATGTAAAATGGTGTCAACGGGTTGTCGGTTGGGTGGAGGTGTGGTGATGTTCGATAAATCTCGTGCTGCCATCAACGAAAATTGTAAGGTACGTGGTATGGGTGTAGCAGTAAGTGTTAAGGTATCCACATTGGTTTTTATGGTTTTGAGTTTGTCTTTTACCGAAACACCAAATTTTTGTTCTTCATCAATAATTAATAACCCTAAATCTTTAAATTTCACATCTTTACCAACTATTCGATGTGTTCCAATTAAAATATCTATTTCACCTTTGGCTAGTTTTTCGAGGGTAAGTTTTTGTTGTTTAGGGCTTTTAAAACGATTGATGTAATCCACATTACAAGGAAATTCTTTTAATCGGTTTTTAAATGTTTTGTAATGTTGTAATGCAAGTATAGTGGTTGGAACCAAAATAGCTACTTGTTTGCTATCAGCAACAGCTTTAAAAGCTGCACGAATGGCAATTTCCGTTTTCCCAAAACCTACATCACCGCATATTAATCTATCCATCGGAAACTCAGCTTCCATGTCTTTTTTAACATCAATGGTAGCTTTTAATTGGTCGGGGGTGTCTTCGTAAATAAAAGAAGCTTCCAATTCAGTTTGCATGTAGGTATCGGGCATAAACTGGAAGCCCTTATTGGTTTTACGTTCGGCATAAAGTTTAATCAAATCAAAAGCAACTTCCTTAATTTTTGTTTTGGCTTTTTGCTTGGTAATTTGCCATTGATTGGAGCCTAAACGGTTTACTTTTGGAGGAATACCGTCCTTGCCAACAAATTTTGATATTTTATGTAGTGAATGGATGTTGACATAAAGCAAGTCGTTGTTCGAATAAATAATTCGAATGGTTTCTTGAGTTTTTCCGTTTACATCAATCTTTTCTAAACCTGAAAATCGTCCGACACCATAATCAATATGAGTTATAAAATCGCCAGATTGAAGTCCATGAATTTCTTTTAAGGTAAGTGATTCTCCTTTTTTGTGTGCCGAATTTTTTAATTTAAACCGCTGATAACGATTAAAAATTTGGTGGTCGGTAAAACAACAAAGTTGTAAATCATTATCAATAAAACCTGTGTGGATAGGCAAAAGCATCGATTCTACAGACAATTCTTTTCCAATATCTTCAAAAATAGCATGTAAACGTTCCACTTGTTTAATGCTGTCGGCCAATAGTACGTTAGTATAACCTATTTTTTTATTGGCTTCAAAATTTTGGTGTAAAAGGGTAAAGTTTTTGTTAAACTCCGGTTGAGGTTTCTGATTAAAAACTATTTCGGTACCATTTTTAAAATAACGTTGGTTACCAAATTCAATCGTGTTTTTATCTTTTAATTCGGTTAAGAATTTAGTTTTAGTTAAAAACAGTTCGGTAGGCGTTAAATGTTTTAAAGGAGAATTTTCAACTTTTTTATATTCTTCTAGCGTTTTTTCAAAAATTTGCTCTAGTTGATTGGATGTTAATTCAATATTAGAGCACCAAATTAACGTTGTTTCTGGTAAAAAATCAAGAATAGATTCTCTGCTTTCAGTAACTAAACTATCCCGATAGCCATCGGGAGTAAGGTTTGGGATTATGGAGATTTTATCGAAATTTTTAATGCTCAATTGCGATACAGGGTCAAATGTTCGGATGGATTCAATTTCATCACCAAAAAATTCGATACGATAGGGAAAATCGTTCGAAAAAGAAAACACATCAACAATACCACCTCGAACCGAAAATTGACCAGGTTCAATAACAAAATCTTCACGTTCAAAGCCATATTCATAGAAAACTTCATTCATAAAGTTGATAGAAAGTTCTTCACCAACGCCAATCTTAAGCGTATTTTTTTCTAGATTTTTTTTGGTAACAACTTTTTCCGAAATGGCATCGGAATAACTTACAATAATTTTGGGTTGAGTTGGATTTGCCAGAGTGTTTAAAACTTCAGCACGCAGTAAAACATTGGCATTATCTGTTTCATCAATTTGGTAAGCCCTTTTGTAAGATGATGGGAAAAACAATACGTGTTCTTCGCCAACAATACTTTCTAAATCGTTTAATAAATAGGCAGCATCTTCCTTATCGTTTAAAATAAAAAGTTGGGTTAACGGAAATTTATGAAAAACAGCATTGCCAATAAATGCCACAGAAGAGCCCACCATACCTCTCAAATAGAGTTGCGAAAGCGAATTGTTTTGTAAACTAGTAACAATTGCTTTTAGTGGTGTTGAGTTGTTAAATATGGTTTTTAACTCAGGAATGTTCATCTGCTCTTTCTTATTTTATTAAATCGGTCAGATGGAACTCGCTTGAGTATATTTTTAACTGATGTTAAATGTGCTCGTTTCATTGCTGCAAAGGTAACATTTATCGATATGTAAATGAGCTGATGTGAAAATTTATTCGTGCAATTCGTGTCCTACTTATAAGGATGATTTTTTAACGTAAAATTTATTAATACCTTCGTAAAAATTAATTGTACGAATGCAAAAACTAATTTTTCTATACCGCAACCAACTAGCTTTTCGGAAAATAGTTAGCATTTTAGTTGCGGCATTACTCCAACTAACCATCTTTTCTCCCGAAAAACTGCTAAGTTTGAGTATATTTATTTTTCTTGGGACAAGTTTTTGTTGTGCTGGAAATAATTTTGATACGACAGAAATTAAAGCTAGAAAGTTAGACTACAATGATTTTATTGCTAAATATTCCATCAATGATACCTCTTCAACAATAGTAAATATTTTTTTCGATAAAAAAACCAATTCTGCAATGGGGCAAATGTCAATGTTTCCAATCACAGCTGCATTATATCCTTTATTTCCAATATTAAGTGTAGGGATGTCGGCAGTAAGTTTTCCATTTTTCGTAAATGGCTCTATTGTTTTGGTAAAATATCGAAAAAAGAAACTTCAAAAAGTACTTATTGAATATCAAGAAACAAGAACGCTACCTAAATGGGTTCGTAAAAAAGTAAACAAATCGCTTGATTACGGGCGATTTAATGAGGAATAGCTTATTTTACGACTTCCTCCAGTTTTTTAATCAGTTCTTCGCCTCTTAAATTTTTAGCAATGATAATTCCTTCTTTGTCCAATAATACTGAATGAGGAATTGAATTTACACCATAAATTTTTGCAGCAGCATTTCCCCAGCCTTTTAAATCGCTTACATGTTTCCATGTTAAGCCATCTTTTTTAATGGCTTCTAACCATTTGTCTTTGTTTTCATCTAAAGAAACCCCAAAAATGTCAAATCCTTTTTTGTTGAATTTTTTATAAGCAGCCACTACATTTGGGTTCTCTGCTCTACATGGTCCACACCAAGATGCCCAAAAATCAATCAACACATATTTTCCTTTGTAAGAAGAAAGTGCAATTGGATTTCCGTCGGCATCATTCATCAAAAATTCTGGAGCAGGAGAACCAACTTGAGATTTTTTAAGAACTGCTAAACGATCAGTAATGTTTGTAGTGTAAACAGATTTTTTTGCATCATCTTTAAATGAGGCAACCAAAGTTTCAATTTGAGCAATTTCATAGCCACTTAATAAGTATCTTAAACTTAAAAAAGGAGCTACAACAGTAGAACTGTTTTTTGCAATAAATTCTTCAATGTAAATGCTTTTAACCGAATCAGCAGCATAATATTCAACATCAACACTTTTCATCCCTTCTTCATCACCTTTTTCTTCAGCAGCATAATATCGGTCAACTATTTCATTTAGAATAGCCTCGTGCGATTTTAAACCTGTTTTAAATTCATCAACTGTTTTTTGAGAAGCTGAACCAGTTATTTTAATACTGTCAGGGCTAGAAATTGAGCCACTAATGACAATTTTGCTATTTTCAACAAATACAGAAAATTTTTCTTTTCCTTCATTAAAACTCACATATCTTACTTCCGGCAAGTCTAGTTTTCCTTTGAAAGTAAAATTACCATCTTTTATATCTGAAGAATCTAATACAACCATTTCGCCATCTTTATAGTCCGACAAATAAGCTTTTTGATAAGAAAGTGAAGTTAAAGATGCTTGTATTTCAAAAGCTTGTTCTTGTGTTTCTTCAAGTTCTTTGTTCCCCCCACAAGAAGTTAAAAATAATAACGAGCAAATAACAGATGATGCTAAAATTAATTTGGTTTTCATAAGGATAGGTTTAATTTTTTTTCGTGAAATTAAATAATATTTAAGCCAAAAATATTGTTTAAAAAAACCTTCATTTGGATTCCTAAGGCGTGTATGATAAATTGTATCGCATTAATATTTCGCTCCTATGGAGCTTATACAGGTTTTGTGCGTCCTTTCTACCAAAATTAGGCTCCTAACGGAGCTAAACATTGCCCCATGAGGGCATAATCTTGGTAGAAAAAATTTCACAATATTTCAAGCCCCAGAGGGGCAAAATAAAATTAGTCTGTTTTTGCATTTTGTCATATACTCATCCTAAATGATATTTATTTTTGTTTAACTTTGCCTCAACTTTATGAAAATTGTATTTAAACATATTGCTGCGTACTTCCTTGTTTTACTGGTAATGGCATCCTCTGCCAATGTCAGTATTAATAAAATGAAGTGCCTTTTAAGTGGCAAAGTTGTTTACAGTTTGGAAGAAATTGAAGATTGCTCACCAGTTAAAGGTGAGAACTCTATTCACCAAAAATGTTGCGATTTTTATAATGCTACACTCGATTTTGAATACCAAACTTTAGTAAAAAAAGCATCTTTTGGAGTTCATTTAATTGCCATTCCATTTGTAGATAGTTTTATTTCAGGAATAAAAATTCCTTTATTTACATCGTTTGCAAATTTCTACACCAATTCTTCCCCACCACTCAGTGGAATTTCTTTATTAAAACTTATTCAAGTATTTAGATTATAACCAATAATGGTTTTGTCTGTCCTAATAAGGGGCTAAACAATTATCATTATAGTATTTACTAAAGGTTATCATCATGAAATCATATAAAATAATTAGTTTATTTCTATTGATTTTACTCGTTAAAAATAGTTTTTCACAAAAAATTTCGGGTAAAGTTTACGAAGAAATAACCGTAGAATCAAAAAATCAAAAAGAGTATCTTCCCGGAGCTAATGTCTATTGGGAAAATGTTTCGGGTGGCTCGGTAACAAATAACAACGGGCAATTTGAAATTGATGTTCCACCAAGTTATCCTGCTAATTTAATCATCAGTTATGTAGGGTATCAGCCTGATACGCTACTAATAAAAAAACATGAATTTAATATAGCAATTGAATTAAAAAGAGACATTGAATTAGCTGTTTTCGAAATCTCTGAGCGTGAAAAAACAAGTTCAGTAAGTCTAGTTTCGCCCATACACATTGAAACCTTGTCAGAAAAAGAATTGACCAAAGCAGCATGTTGCAATATTTCGGAAAGCTTTGAAACCAATGCCTCAGTTGATGTAAATTTTACTGATGCTGTTTCTGGAACAAAAAAAATACAAATGCTTGGTTTGGATGGAGCTTACACACAAATTCAAATCGAGAACATGCCGTTTGTTAGGGGTTTGTCGGCACCATTTGGATTAACTTTTATTCCAGGAACTTGGGCAAAAGCCATCCAAATTAAAAAAGGTGCTGGAAGCGTTGTAAATGGTTATGAGTCAATTACCGGGCAAATAAACATTGAGTTACAAAAACCCGATGAAACCGATAAGCTTTTTGTAAATGGTTATTTTAGTGAGGGTAGTAGAGCGGAGTTTAATGTCCATTCAGGGCAAAAGCTAAATAAAAAATGGAGTACCATGCAATTTGCTCATGTAAGCAACCAGTCATTAGCTTTCGATAAAAACGACGATACTTTTTTGGATTTGCCCATTAAAAGCCAGTACAATTTTTTTAACCGATGGAAATATCAGGGAGAAAAACACATTGCTCAATTTGGTTTTAGAGGAGTTTACGATAAAATAAATGCCGGGCAACAAGCTTCTGCTGAAATTGTAACTCCATTTAAAATTAATGTGTTATCTAAACAGGTAGAGGTTTTTACTAAAAATGGATTTTTATTTCCTACTAAACCTTATAAAAGTATCGGCATCATTACTACTGCCCGTTATCACGAACACAACTCAACGTATGGTTTGAAAAAATTTGATGCCGTACAAAAGAGTGCTTACATTAACACCATTTACCAAACCATAATTGGAAATACCGATAACAACATTCGTTTTGGTTCAAGTCTAGTTTATGATGATTATCGAAACAATTACAATGACTCATTGTTTGGTAGAGAAGAAATTGTGCCTGGAGTATATACGGAATACAGTCTAGTCAAAAATAAATCATCTTTAGTTATTGGTTTAAGGTATGATTACCACAATTTATATGGTGATTATATTACACCTCGGTTTCATTATAAATATGATTTAACCGAACGTTCAGCTCTTCGTTTTTCATTTGGCAGAGGTTACCGAACAGCCAATCCTTTGATTGAGAATGCAGGTGTTATGTCAAGTGCCAGAACGGTTATAGTTAATAATAATTTATTGCCGGAAATTGCATGGAATTATGGAACAAGTTTAACTCATCATTTTAACTTGTTTAAAAAGGACATGACTTTTGATGTAGATTATTACTATACCGATTTTGAAAATCAAGTCGTGGTTGATATAGAAAATCCTAGAGAAATTTCTTTTTATAATTTATCAGGAAAATCTTTTTCACATAGTTTTCAAGCAGAATATTCGGTTAGTTTAACCAAACAAATAGAGTTTAAAGCTGCATATAAATGGTATGAAATTAAAACAACTTATGTGGATGGATTAAGGGATAAGCCTTTAGTGGCAAAACATAGAGTTTTGGCAAACGTAGCTTATTATACCAATTTTGATAAATGGAAATTTGATATAACTGCTCATTGGTTTGGAGTGAGTCGATTACCATCAACCGCAATGAATTTACCCGAAAATCAGTTGAAAGACAAATCTATTGCATTTACCACCATAAATGCACAAGTTACCAGAGCATTTAAAAAATTTGAAATATATGTAGGAGTAGAAAACCTCACCGACTTTAAACAATCATCTCCTATCATCTCTGCTCAACAGCCTTTTAGTGCCGAATTTGATGCATCGTTAATTTGGGGTTCAGTTTTTGGTAGAATGATCTATACAGGTTTTCGATTTAAAATAAAATAATAACAACTAAATAAATAAAAATGAAAAATTCAATTAAAGTAACATTATTAACCATGGCGTTAATAGTAAGTAGTGTAGCTTTTTCTCAAAAAGCAAAAAAAACAGAAACCATTAGTATTAAAACATCTTCACAGTGCGACATGTGTAAACATACACTTGAAAAAGCAATGGCTTTCGAAAAAGGTGTAAAAAGTTCAAATTTAGATGTTCCAACTTCAGTTTTAACGGTTGAATATTCTCCAAAGAAAACATCGCCAGAAAAAATTAAAAAAGCAGTAACTGAAGCAGGTTATGATGCAGATGAAATCCCTGCAAACCCTGCGGCTTATGAAAAGTTGAATCCATGCTGCAAAAAAGGAGCTCATAAATAAAAAAGAAGAAGCCACGAATTTTTGTTTCGTGGCTTCTTACATTGAATTCTGAAAAAGAATAAACTAAAAACTAATTTTAATTTGCAGTCCTTGGTTGGTTTGAAATTCTTGCTGCAGATTTAGCTTGTTGAGGATTTTTCTCAGCAGTTAAATATGCTTTA
Source organism: uncultured Vicingus sp. (assembly GCA_964371285.1). Classification (GTDB taxonomy): domain Bacteria; phylum Bacteroidota; class Bacteroidia; order Flavobacteriales_E; family Vicingaceae; genus Vicingus. The sequence continues at coordinate 7,736 of CAYJMI010000111.1, forward strand.
TATTTTTTGTATTGTTCTTCAGTAAGTATTTTTTTTGCTTCTGCATCAGCTTCATCATTTAATCTCTTTTTTTCTGTCGCATCAGCAGCATTAGTCATTAAACCAAAATATTTTTCGTTCAATGCTCTAGCTTTAACAGCTTGTTCTTGAGATAATTCTAAATGTTTAATAAGTTTTTCCGTTTTTTCCTTGTTGGCAGCTACTTTATCAGCAGTTTGAGCTGACGCGAATGTTACCATAACTAACATGGTAAATACCATTAATCCTATTTTTATTGTTTTCATTTTTTTAGGTTTTGTTTGAATGTTAAAAATACAATTTATTTTTTGATTTTTTCAATTGCACTACTATTTTTATACCAAAGTACATTTTTTTAGAAAAATTAACTGTTGTAGAATTATTTTATAACAATTTATCTAAAAATAAAAGGTTAAACGTATTTATTCAAAATATGAGTAACTTTGGACATCTTAAAAAGTATTAAATGACCTCTTTTAAAACAGGCGAGCTTCTTAAACAAGTTAATTTCCCCAACGACTTACGTCAAAAAATTACTGAAGATGAGTTACCTCAATTTTGCGAGGAATTACGTGATTTTATTGTTGATGTAGTTTCTAAAAAAGGCGGTCATTTTGGTGCCAGCTTGGGCGTGGTTGAATTAACTGTTGCTTTACATTATGTTTTTAATACACCTCATGATAAATTGGTTTGGGATGTCGGTCATCAAGCTTATGGGCATAAAATACTGACCGGCAGAAGAGATATATTTCACACTAATCGGCTTTATAAAGGAATAAGCGGATTTCCGAAACCTACAGAAAGCGAATACGATGCCTTTGCTGTTGGGCACTCCTCCACCTCTATTTCTGCTGCATTAGGCATGGCAGTGGCTTCCCGCCAACAACATCAGGAACGACAACATGTTGCGATTATTGGTGATGGTTCGATGACAGCTGGTTTGGCTTTTGAAGGCTTAAACCATGGTGGTGTAGAAAATACAAATCTTTTAGTGATACTAAATGATAACTGTATGGCTATCGACCCAAATGTAGGTGCTTTAAAAGATTATTTAACGGACATTACTACTTCACATACTTATAATAAAGTAAAAGATGAAGTATGGAATTTATTGGGTTTAGTGAGTAAATTTGGTCCTAATGCTCAATTGATTGCTCAAAAAATTGAAAACGGAATAAAAGCAACTTTGCTCAAACAAAGTAATTTGTTCGAATCGTTAAACTTTAGGTATTTTGGTCCTATTGATGGTCATGATGTGATTCATTTAACTAAAGTGTTAAATGATTTAAAAGATATACCCGGTCCAAAAATTTTACATTGTATTACCGAAAAAGGTAAAGGATATAAACCCGCAGAAGAAGGTGATACCACCAAATGGCATGCTCCAGGTTTGTTTAACAAAGAAACGGGTGAGATTATAAAAATTACACCAAAAAATCCTGAACCGCCTAAATTTCAGGATGTATTCGGACATACTATTGTTGAGCTGGCTGAAAAAAATGACAAAATTGTTGGAGTAACACCTGCAATGCCTTCGGGTTGCTCTTTAAATATCATGATGAAAGCCATGCCCGACAGAGCTTTTGATGTAGGTATTGCAGAACAACATGCCGTTACTTTTTCGGCAGGTATGGCTGCTCAAGGGTTGGTTCCGTATTGCAATATTTATTCATCGTTTATGCAACGTGCTTACGACCAAGTGATACATGATGTAGCTTTACAAAAATTACCCGTGATATTTTGTTTAGACAGAGGTGGTTTGGTAGGTGCTGATGGTTCAACTCATCATGGAGCGTATGATTTAGCCTTTTTTAGGTGTGTGCCAAACATGATAGTTTCTGCACCTATTAATGAAGAGGATTTAAGAAACTTAATGTACACCGCACAAGCAGAAAATCATGGACCTTTTTCTATTCGTTATCCGCGTGGAAACGGTACTATGGTTGAATGGAAAACTCCATTCAAGAAAATTAAAATCGGTACAGGAAAACGATTGAAAAATGGCGAACAAATTGCTATTTTATCAATAGGTTCTATAGGAAATGAAGCCACAAAAGCTATCGAAATTCTTGAAAAAGAAGGATTAAGCGTGGCACATTACGACATGCGTTTTGTAAAACCCATCGATGAATTGTTGTTGCACGAAGTTTTTGCTAAATTTAATAAAGTAATTACGCTGGAAGATGGTTGTATAATGGGCGGAATGGGAAGTGCAGTATTAGAATTTATGGCAGATAACAATTATACAGCAACTGTGAAACGTTTAGGTGTGCCTGATAAATTTATTGAACATGGAACTCAAGAGGAACTTTACAACGAATGTTTTTATAATACTGATGCAATAGTGAAAACGGTTAAATCGTTGGTGCAACAATCGCTTAACAAAGCTTTAGCTTAATTAACGTGTTAAAAACATCCCTTAATATACAAGATAAATCAACGTGGTTGACCAAAAAACAACCTTGTATTATTGCCGGACCATGTAGTGTTGAAAGTCCTGAACAAGTTTTAACCACCGTAAAATTAATTGCCGAAAGTGGAAAAATATCCATGATTCGTGGTGGAATTTGGAAACCACGAACCCGCCCAAATTCTTTTGAAGGAGTGGGAAGTGTTTGTTTAAAATGGTTAAAAGATGCTGGAAATGCAGTTGGACTCCCTGTTACCACAGAAGTAGCCAACGCTCAACATGTGGAAGAGTGTTTAAAAAATGGAATTGATGTTTTATGGATTGGGGCACGCACCACGGTAA
>CAYJMI010000112.1:0-10388 GCA_964371285.1 uncultured Vicingus sp.
AATCTGAAGTATAGATGTTAGTAGGTCAGAAGTTACTTCCCCTTTAAAAGAAAGCATAATATTTCCGTCCTCCATCATATTATAAAAATCGTGTATATTTTTCATTTACTATACTTCCACTTTTCCTATTCGTTTTCAAAGATATTAATTTGATTGAATAATTCAAGTATTAGGTTATTTATTTTTAATAATTTATTTCAATTTGTAAAATTACAATACCTTTTTGATATTAAATTTATCAATATTTTTATCCCAACAATCAGTATATCTGTAATTAATTAACTTTTTTTATAGTTTTAGAAAACTGTCAAATTTATTTCTATTATTGGCTTTAAAACTGACCTTTTAACTAAAAAGTAATTATCAAAAATACTAAAATAATAAAAATTCTAACTACCATTTGATGTATAATATCCTATTTTTGTTTTTTGAAAAAAATATTAAAAATACAAAGTAACAAAGCTGAAATTAATTGGTTTGAAGATTGGTTTAATTCTCCTTATTATCATTTGCTGTATAAAGAACGTGATTTTGTTGAAGCGGAATATTTTATTAGCAACATTTTAAATTACTTAACTCCAAAAAAAAATGCTAAAATACTTGATGTTGCATGTGGAAAAGGTAGGCATTCTATCTTTTTAAACAAACAAGGATTTGCAACAGATGGTTTCGATTTATCTGAGAATAGCATTTTAGAAGCAAAAAAAAATGAAACATCAACATTAAAATTTTTCATTAACGATATTCGAGAACCTTTAAAAACTAATTTTTACGATTTCGCTTTTAATGTTTTTACCAGCTTTGGTTATTTTATCGATGAAAAAGACAACCAGAAATCAATTAACGCAATCGCTAAAAGCTTAACAAAAGGTGGTGTTTTAATTATTGATTTTTTAAATTCTAATTATACCGTATCTAATTTAAAAAATATTGACTCAAAAACAATAGAAAATATTACCTTTAATATAACCAAAAAAATTGAAGACGATTTTGTTGTTAAACACATCAAATTCACTGATATGAATACTAATTTTCATTATACCGAAAAAGTAAAGCTATTACGCCTAGCCGATTTTAAAAATTACTTAACAAAAGCAGGATTAACTATTGAGGCTACTTTTGGCGATTATTCTTTAAACTCTTTTAATGAAAACAATTCTGAAAGATTGATTATAATTGCAAAAAAATAATGGAAATCAACTACACTTATCTCATTCTATTTTTTGCACCATTAATTGCTGGATTATTGGTGATGTATTTAAAACCTACACTTACTTCAAATTTAAAACTATTATTATCGTTTAGTGGAGCTTTTTTGTTAGCCATTTGCTTTTTACACCTTATTCCAGAACTGTATCACGATTATTCTTACTCTATAGGTATTTTTATTTTAGTAGGTTTTTTGTTACAAATATTGTTGGAGTTTTTCTCAAAAGGTATTGAGCATGGTCATTATCATCCAAGCAAAGAAAAAAAAATATTTCCTTATGCCCTATTTTTAAGTTTGTGTTTACATTCTTTTGTGGAAGGAATGGCATTGATTAATCCAAACCTTCATCATGGTCATGAGTATAATAATACTTCTTTATTAGTTGGTATTATTATTCATAAAATTCCTATTGCAATTATTTTAGCGACTTTAATGATAGCAAATAAAATTAGTTTAAGAACAAGGCTTATCAGCATATTAATTTTTGTATTAACCGCTCCTGTTGGACTATACTTAGCCACAACTTACGGAAGAATTTTATTAGATAATGTTGCTATCTTAAACGCTTTAGCTGTTGGAATTTTATTACATGTTTCTACCACTATTTTGTTTGAAACCAGTGAAGGACATAAGTTTCACCTCAAAAAATTTGTTGTCATAATTATTGGCTTACTAACTGCAATTTTAGTTTTGTAATGAATGTTAGGTTGATTCAAAATAAAGAGGTCAGCCTGATTAAACAGCTTGCAGACGAATCGTTTGGTAAAGATTATATAACCACCATCGAAATTTTAAACCATTTAAATTCAACCGATAAATTTGGATTTTGCCTATTTGATAAACAGGAATTTATTGGTTTTTTGTTTTTAAAAACCTATTCTAACAATGCCATTCAAAACTACTTTCTTACTCAAAAAGATTGGTTTAAGAATTATTTTAAATCAACCAAAACAATTGCTGTTATTACACAAATTGCCCTAACAAAAAAATACCGGCAACAAAAATTATCGACCTTGTTACTTCATTCGAGTATTGAATTTATAAAATCAAAATGCGACACTATAATTAGTATTTGTTGGGTAAAGGGAGAAACGAATCCCATGAAATTTTTACTTCAAAACAATGGATTTAAAAACATTAAAACCCTACCAAATTATTGGTTAAACGACAGTATTGAAAAAGGTTATTGTTGTGAAGTTTGCGGTACACCACCCTGCCAATGTGGTGCAGAAGTTTTTGAATTAAAAAGCCCATCAATCATTTGATTAATCGGCTCTCTTTTGGTTTTATATCTATAAATTTACTTAGAAACAGCAGCAATTTGCTCTGAACGATATTCTCCTCTTTCTAATTTTTCTTTAACTGTTTTAAACGTATCAATAGTGTATTTTACGTCTTCCATAGAGTGAACTGCTGTTGGAATAATTCTTAACATTATTACCCCTTTAGGTACAACTGGATAAACTACGATTGAACAGAATAGATTATAGTTTTCTCTTAAATCTAAAATTAAGTTGGTTGCTTCAGGAATATCACCATGTAAAATAACTGGAGTAACTTGAGTATTTGTTGTACCTATATCAAATCCATTGTCTTTAAATCCTTTTTGAACAGCATGAGCAATCGTCCAAAGTTTTTCTCTTAACTCAGGCATTGTTCTAAGCATTTCCAACCTTTTTAAATTTCCTATAACCAATGGCATAGGCATCGATTTGGCGTAAATTTGCGAACGCATGTTATAACGTAAGTACTCAATAACATTTTCATCGGCTGCAATAAAACCGCCAATACTTCCCATTGCTTTTGCAAATGTTCCAAAATAAATATCAACTCCTGCTTGGCAACCTTGAGCCTCTCCTGTTCCCATTCCTGTTGGTCCCATTGTACCAAATCCATGAGCATCGTCAACATACAATCTAAATTGATATTTTGATTTTAAAGCCACGATATCTTTTAATTTTCCTTGATTGCCCGACATTCCAAAAACACCTTCGGTAATGACTAAAATACCGCCATTTGTTTTTTCAACAATACGGGTAGCTTTATCCAGCATACTGGCTAAACTCTCCATGTTATTGTGTTGGTAAACAAAACGTTTTCCTTGATGTAAACGAACACCATCTAAAATACAAGCATGAGATTCGGCATCATAAACAATTACATCATTTCTATCCACTAAACAATCAATAGCCGAAACCATTCCTTGGTAGCCATAATTTAATAAAATAGCATCTTGTTTTTGTTCGAAAGAAGCTAATTCGGCTTCTAATTTTTCGTGCAAATTTGAGTTACCCGACATCATTCTGGCTCCCATTGGATAACCTAAGCCCCATTGTGCCGATGCTTCTGCATCTACTTTTCTAACTTCAGGATGATTAGCTAAACCTAAATAATTGTTTAAACTCCATTGTAAAACTTCTTTACCTCTAAAAATCATTCGACTGTTAAGCTCTCCTTCTAATTTTGGGAATGCAAAGTAACCATGAGCCTCTTTTGAATATTTTCCTAGAGGACCTCTGTTGTTTTTAATTTTTTCAAAAATATCTGTCATAATTGGGTTTTTTAAAACAAGGGGCAAATGTAATCATATTATGGAATTTTTTTACAGATATTTCATTTACTTTTCAATAAATATTAACTTTACATTCTACTATTTGTAACAATAATTCTCCATTAATTCTTACTGAAAAATTGGTTATTCAAGACCTTATTATAGTCCTTTCTCTTGCATTTGTTGCTGGTTTCACTGATGCAGTTGTTGGTGGTGGAGGATTAATTCAGTTGCCCGCATTAATTTTATTTATGCCTCAATATGCCATCCCAAGTTTATTGGGTACCAATAAATTTGCTGGATTTAGCGGTACTGTTTTAGCCACCTTCAAATACATGAAGTTGGTAAAAATTAATTACAAATTACTGTTGCCCGGAATTGTAAGTGCTGTTTTATCTTCTATGCTGGGAGCATGGCTCATTACTTTTATGACCAACGATTTAATTAAGCCCATCATTTTCGTCTTATTAGTACTCGTATTTATTTATACCCTCGTAAAAAAAGAACTCGGTCAGTACGAAAAAGTAAAACCACTAAAAACCAACAGTTATGTTTATTCTGCATTGGTTGGATTAATATTGGGCTTTTACGATGGTTTTTTTGGACCAGGAACGGGCAGTTTTTTGATACTTATTTTTATCAGTTTGTTCGGTATGGAATTTTTAATGGCTTCCGCTCACGCTAAAGTCATTAATGTTGCTACCAATATTTCGGCGTTGTTATTTTTTATGTTTTCAGGAAATATCGTATATAAAATTGCTATTCCATTGGCACTTAGTAATATGTTTGGCTCGTATTTGGGTGCAAAAATGGCTTTTAAAAAAGGAAATAAATTTATCCGAAAATTTTATTTGTTGATTGTTTTTTTACTGATTTTAAAATTTGTGTACGACTGGTTGAAGTAAAGGAAATGTCTAATTTTGAACCTTCAATAAAATGAATTATGCTCGACGGCAATCTTCGAAAAAATATACAAATAGGACTAGAAGTTGAAGTGGTTCAGAAACAAGACCAATCCTCCGGAAAATTAACCAACGGAATAGTAAAAAAAATATTAACCAATTCGCCCAATCACCCACACGGCATTAAAGTAATGCTTGAAAGTGGTGTTGTGGGACGGGTAAAAAAAATAGTGGAATAATGGGATTATCGAACAACGATATTTTTAAAAAACTACGAGTAGCACACAAATTACGTGATGATGATATCGTTGCCATTTGCAAATTGGTCGATTTTAACATTACCACCAGTGAATTAGGTGCTATTTTTAGAAGCGAAGACCATCCAAAATATATGGAATGTGGCGACCAACTGTTACGAAATTTCTTAAATGGATTAATTATCCATTTACGTGGACCAATGCCTCCTAAACAACCAACAACTAAATGATAGTTAAAAGAGTACACCCAAAAGAAAAATTAATTTTACACCCACGAAACAAACACCGTGAGCGTTACAATTTTAAACTCCTGATAAAAACCTGTCCAGAGTTAAAACCTTTTGTTTTCATCAATAAATTTGATGACGAATCGATTGATTTTTTTAATCCTGAAGCAGTAAAAATACTAAACAAAGCCTTGTTAAAACAGTATTACAACATCGATTATTGGGATGTACCCAAAGGATATTTATGTCCGCCTATTCCAGGAAGAGCTGATTATATTCACTACATCGCCGATTTATTGGGCGAAAGTAACAACGGCAAAATACCGACAGGTAAAAAAGTAAAAGTGCTTGATATTGGTGTGGGAGCAAATTGTGCCTATCCAATTATTGGAAACAGTGAATACGGGTGGTCGTTTGTTGGTTCTGAAATTGATATTGTAGCAATATCTTCTGCAAATGCCATTATTAAGAAAAATGCTTCTCTAAAAGAAAATGTAACCTTACGTTTACAACCCAATTCTCACGAAATATTTTACGGCATTATTCAAAAAGACGAACGTTTTGAGGTAAGTATTTGTAATCCTCCTTTCCATGCTTCGATAGCCGAAGCACAAGCAGGAACCATACGTAAATTAAAAAACCTTACCGGAGGAAAAGCAGTACAACCTACTTTAAATTTTGGTGGTGTAACTACCGAGCTTTGGACAGAAGGCGGCGAAATTAAATTGGTAAGAAACATGATTCGGGAAAGCAAAAAGTTTGCTGATTCTTGTTGTTGGTTTACTACGTTAATCTCTAAAGAATCGAACCTGCATAGTGTAAACCAAGCTTTAAAAAATGTTGGTGCAACCGAAGTAAAAACCATTGCCATGGGACAAGGCAATAAGGTGAGCCGAATTGTAGCATGGACTTTTTTAAAACCTGAGCAACGATTAAAATGGTTTAATCCTTAATTTTTCAAACTAGCCTTGGACAAACCCATCAACAAGTATTTACCTGTTTCAGCCATATTGTTGTGCTGCGTAATTTGGGGAACCACTTTTGTTGTGGTAAAAGACGTTTCTACTCTCATTGACCCATTTTTATTAGCTGCATCTCGAAACGTATTGGCTTTGGTAGCTTTGAGAATTTACCTTGTTGCTGCAAAAAAAACAGCCGTTTTAAAAATGGAGAAAGCCACAAAATATGGGGCTGTTTTAGGAATATTACTTGGTGCCATTTACATTCTTCAAACTGCTGGGTTGGTTTATACCAGTTCAAACCACAGTGCTTTTATTAGTTGTTCGGCAGTAATTATGGTTCCTATTATGATGTATTTTATAGGTTGGCAAAAATTTACGGTACAACAAGTTATAGCTGTAGTAATAGTTAGTGTAGGACTGCTCCTACTCACCTACCAACCGGGAATAGCCAATTTTAATTTTGGCGATTTTTTAACCTTTATTGCTGCTATTATTTGTGCCGTTCACCTGATGTTATCCGGGCATTTTGTTCGAAAAGTCGATTTTTTAGCCTTAATTTTTTATCAATTTTTATTTGCTGCTTTGGCATCCGGTATAGGCTTGATGGTTAAATTTTTAGTATTCGATGGCGAACCTGTTTTGTTTAAAATTGAAGCTGTTCCCAACGTTTTGTATTTGGGTTTATTAGGTACGTTGTTTTGCTATTTTGTTACCGTTTGGGGACAAAAACACGTAAGCACCGTTTATACCGTATTAATTTTTTCGTTAGAACCTATTTTTGCTTCATTTACCGCCTATCTGGCTTTTGGCGAGTTGTTTTCTAAAAATGAAGCCTTTGGTGCTTTTTTAATTTTTTGTGGAATTTTATTTTATAGTGTTCCGAAAGGGTATTTGAAATTGAGGTTGAAGTTAAAAACTTAATTTTTGGTTATATCACCCACCCTACCCTCCCTCAAAAGGGAGGAAACCACAACGGAGATCATTCCCTCCGTCAGCTGACGGAAGTTAGAGGTATGATTTCAATATTTATTTAAATAAATATTTCTGAATTGGTATTCTTTGGGATAAGCTTTTGCCTTTTTATTGATATTTATTTTGGTAAAATTGAAATAAGTTTCAGAATTTAAAAAAAAATTAATACATTTGCTGAGCTCATCTTTCCATTTGGAAGAAGGAGATCGGAGAACGCTTAGCCAAGATGTTAAGCGTTTTTTGCTTTTTAAAGCACCTCAATAAGCTTTCTTTTATATTTGTTTTCAATTTTTTTATTATTTCTTCCAGTTAAATGATAAGCTGTTAACAAGTAGTATTCATCTTTGTTTCTGTATGGTTCCAAAATAATTACATATTTCTTCTCTTTATCATAAATATAAGTTCTTATTCCTTGTGGTTCTTTACAACTAAAAATTAACATTTTATCTTTTTTCTTTTCTTCTACATGGTATTTAACCCAATGTAAACGAACCGACCTATCCATATCAAACTCTCTTTTTTTAGTTTTCTCATCTGTTACCACAGTTGTAAGATGATGAAATAATGTATCCATTGGAATTTCACCATCTTTGGAAGTAGGTTTTATTTGTTTTGTTCTAAACTTAAAAAAGGAATTATTCCGTATATCTCTATCAAACACACCTATTAATGAAATTGTTCTGGCTTTTGGTGTTAAATGAACAACTTCTAATAATTCGGGATATTTTCTCAATAAATTCGTTGCCATATCACCTTACTTTAAATCTATAAAAAATAAGTTAAATTTTGTATCTTTTAGTGGTGTAGAATTAGTTAAGTTATGGTTGGCACTACGCTTTATTTTTTCAATTAATCTAGTTTTTGCTTTTACCGTTTCTAACCCTCTTAAATGATAACTGATTGCTCCCATTAATAAATCAGTTATTTGCATAAAAATACTTTCATGGGAGTGTATGTTTTGCAGATTTCGGATAGAACTATATTTTAAATTCAAAATTTCTTTTAGCTTATTTACTTTTTGTGCACTTAAAGTATCTTTTATATCTAAATACACATTGTAGTTGTGTTCCATATCCAATTTATGGTTGAGTAACTGATAATACATTTTGTAATAAAACTCATCATACTCTTGACCAAATTTATCGTTATTGATTTGCTCTTTATTAATGATTAATGCTCTGAACTTTAAATCTGTTTCAAAAAAGTACTCAATAATATCGGAGTAAAAACCATATTTTGAATGTGAAACTTTAGACCATTTTATTTCGGTATATACATTGTGTTTTTCTCGAATAGCTTTTATTCGTTCATTGTGGTTTTTTATTTGGTTATACGCCACACTACTATATGCCAATATCATAAAGGGCATATAGTCATTTTCTAAATGACAACTCTCATCACAATAAAAATTAAAGGTCTTTTGGCTCATTTCTTATGTTTTAATGTATTTTCTTATTAATAGCCCATTCTCGTATATTAAAAATAAAATTTTCAATTAACTCAAAATCAGAATTATTAATTGGGTCAATATTTTCAATATCAAATTTCTCCCAAGATTTCCAAAACCCGGTAACAATATCAAACAACGCTATATCTTTCTCTTTTAAATTTTTTAGGTGTTTTGAATAATCATTTTCAATATGGTCTGTATAAATTGACAATAAACAACCTATGAATAAATTTACGGATTTTGAATAATAAATGCCAAAATTTTTCATCCTTAAAGTACTAATATAAAACAAAGAACATTTAGAATTTAATCCTTCTTTTATAAAATTTTCAGCACTATATCCCATTTCTAAATACTTTGGATACATTTTATAATGATCCATATAGTTCCCTATAAAATCACATAAAAACTTTGTGAAAATTTTTGAAAGTTTTTCATCATTTTGAAATGATAGAAAAATATGAGTAGAAGAAAAATAATTAAATTTTTTTAACCAAATATGCAATAATTCATGAGCAATTGTTTCTGTCTTAATATTCTTAGGATTATAAAAAATTTCCGCAATATTATTTTGAGTAAAAACTTCGGCATATTCTTTATTCCACTCCGTAAAAGAAACATGAAAGTCCTTATTTATTTCAGTCAATAATTCAAATGTAGGTTCATCTAATATTAGCTTTACTTTTTCCATTATACTACCTCCACAATTTTAATCTCCTCCTCACTTACCCCATAAAGCTCATAAACCATTTGGTTTTTTTGTACTGATTTTTGAAATAATGCCATTTATAAATTTCTGTTTAAGAACTTTAAAATTAACATTTTTTAAGACAATAATTTTCTACCTTTAAACAATAACATTTTTTAGCTTACGTTAATAGCAGCAAACAACGTAACTCATTGAAAATGAATAAAAAAACCGTCTCTATTCTTTGTGTAACAGCCTTGTACACAACACTTTTTTATCAACAACACGTCGGCATCAACTTTTTACTTTTTACTTTAGCAGCCATTGCTTTTTTTTATTTTCAAGATAAAGAAGCTTTTAAAAGTAAGTCGGTATTGTTGTTAAGTGGGGCAGCCATTTTTAGTGCTTCGTTTGCAGCCGTACATGGGTCGTATTTGTCCATGTGGGCAACCATTGTCAGTATGTTGGTTTTACCGGGTGTTATCATCAACCGTCGGTCGGCATTGTTAATCGATTTTTTTTCCTCACTTTATACCACATCGGTTTCTAGTGTGTACCTGTTTATCGATGCCATTGAGGCTCGAAAAAGTGAAAAAGGAAAAGGCTTTTTAGGTTTACTCAAATACATTGTACCTACCGTATTTGTTATCGCTTTCTTTTTTATTTACCGTGCCATGAACCCCTTGTTTGAGAAATTTACTCAAGACATTGCAGAAATTATCAGTTTATCGTTTGTATTTTTTACCCTTGGAGGGTTTCTTTTGGTGTATAGTTTTTACAAACAAAAACGAATTAAAGAATTAGACACATGGGAAAACAATTGGTTGATTAACATTGACCAAGAGAAATCAATTTTTCCAAAATGGAACGAGTCGTTGAGTTTTATCATCCTCTTTGTTATTTTAAACCTGATGTTGGTTGCCGTTAATTCAATGGACATCAACTACCTCTACATGGGCAACGGTTTGCCCGAAGGAATAGACCACAAACAATTTGTACACAAAGGTGTTGGTATGCTCATTTTATCTATTGTTTTAGGGATTTCTATTCTGTTGTTCTTTTTTAGAGGTTCGCTCAATTTTACCAAAAATAAAAATGCTGTAAAAGCCCTTGCCTTTTTATGGGTGGCACAAAATGTATTTATGGTTTTTTCTACCGCCATCAGAAAC
>CAYJMI010000113.1:0-10374 GCA_964371285.1 uncultured Vicingus sp.
ATTTAAGTATGTTTATAAAGTTGTCGATAACAGCTGAACGCACATCTCTTGCAAACGTCCGCTTGTGAGTTTTTTATTACATGCCAACATAACTCAAATATAATTATTTTTATGTTAGTTTGGTTGTTTAATACCTTAGTTCCATCCGCCAACTGGTCGGATGAAACAGACATTATTTACTATGGCTTGGAAGAGATGGGTTTTTTTTTCCTGTCGTTACTTGCCGTCATACCACCAAACATCTTCTGGAACTCTAAATTTATTTTTCAAGTATTCGTTGTGCCTCGTAACTACAACTCCGTCAATGTTGACCCATTTGCTGACATTGTTGTTATGAATTTGAGAATACTCAATGATAATATTCTTACAAGTTGAATCTGTGTCAATAAAGGAATGGTCGTCCCATGAGACATAGTTGTTCTCAAACCTGCATCTTAAAAAGTTTATGTCTTGACAAAGTTCTTTAGCTGTAATCAATCCAAACTCCCTACATTCAAAAAACTGGCTGTCTCTGAATAAAACATTTTTAGCATTAAAAAACTGAGCAATTCCATAAGTGCATTCCCTGATGATTGATTTATGAATTGTAAAGTCAGAACTATTTTTTATGGTAATGCCATAAGTCCCACAACCGTATAAATCACATTCTTTAATCATGACGTCCTTACAATTGTCAAACATCAGCACACCACCTGTGCAATACCCTGGTGAAGTATGTCCGCAGGTTACTTTCTCAAGTGAAATTTGTTTGCAATTCGCAAACTTCATAACCCAACTGTAAGACGGGTCTATTACTAACTCTGTCCCTTCCTCTCCAATGATTTTCAAATTTTCAACATCGTTAATTTGAGGCTCGTAGCCATTGAAAACAGGATTCCAAGTAATATTCTTGTTGCCATTAAATTTGGCAATGTCGGATAAGTTGTATCTCCCCTTTTTTAACCTAATAGTCGTATTGGAACGGATAGATGAAATCAGTTCTTCAACTGTTTCAATATTGTGTTTTGGTTTGCCATTAGTCTCCGTTGGGTCAGTTTTAATTACAGCATTATTAATTACTGAATTGTCCTGTGATAGAACTTGTTTATACCAAATGTCTCTAACCTTTTTTATTCTGTCAGGTGGAAGCATAAGAGTTAACTCTTTTTTTGTGTGGGCTTCGTCATGATGGTGTAGGCATAATACTGCTAAGTTGTCGTAGTAATGGCGTTTGCTCTTACTCCACTTAACGATATGATGCACAATTATTCCGAGGTTTTTATCTCTACATATGCAACACACCCATTTGGAATCGTGCAAAACTTTTAAAAATATATCTTCTGGTATTGGAGGTCTTCTATCTAATAAATGCCCTGCTTGTAACTTAGAAATGCCAAGTGAAACAAGTTCGTCAAGAGTTTTAAGTTGTAAGTCTTGGATGGTATAATTCTCAGAAACAAGCCTTGAAGCAGTGACAGTATCAATCCCCCTTGTCAGTAAAGCATTAAGAGTGTTTTTTGTTGCCATCTATTTAAGTTGGATTGCCATAACATTGCCGCTAACAATTGTATATAATGTATAAATGTATATGCATCATATCCATATTATCCGTTTACCAAATATACTTTAAATACTGAGTAGTTCAAAATAAAAATAAATAGTTGTTTAAAACAAAAAAGCTCTAGTAACATGCCAGAGCTTAAGAGTTTAACTTTTTTATAAAACAGGTACAGGCCATTTTGGGGTGTCTTCGTCTTTCCACAATACTCCCCATTGTACTTCCGATAGTTTTCCGTCTTCAAACCAAAAGTTTAAACTGGAATCAATGTAAGAAAGTAAGGTTTGATCTTCTTCCATTTCTTCAATTTCACCTTCGCCTAAATCTAAAGGAGCAACCAATTCCTGAATTTCAGTCATCGACAATCCCATTACTTTTTTACCGTTTAGGGTTGCAATAGGCGAACTTGTTGATAAAGTGGTCAATCTCCAATCATCTTCTTCATCAAATGATGCCGAAATTTCATACTCGTCGTAATGCCACGCTTCGGTTAAATATTCATCATCATCACCTGCATTGTAGCTGTCAATTTCGGTAGGTTGTCCTAATTGATTTTTTAACGTTGGTCTTGAAATACCAAAAAGGATAGTGTTTAAACCTTTTCCAATTTTAATCTCTTGTAAATTTTCCATGTTTTGTTTTAGTTTCTTATTACTGGTTTCTTGTTACTAGTCGTTAGTTACTTCGGTCTTTTGAAAACATCACCCCTCTGTATCTCCCCTCAAGTGGAGAGCTAACGCACAATACCAACTTCCCCCGATAACTATCGGGGTCCGTCTTCCGACTTCGGACTAATTTATTTAATATTCAATTTTTTCTTCATTTCAGGTGTTAACGCATCTTTATGAACCATAAAATCAATGGTTTTGTATTTTACATAAGCTTCTGATGCGTAAAAATAACCGCTCAAGTAATTGTCTTTTCCCCAAGAGTTTTTTATGATGTAATATTTGGTGCTTTTTTGGTCTTTAACAATACCCGTGATGTGCATTCCGTGGTCGTCTTGGGTTTCGTAATTATCGAATGCCATTTGACGCATTTCCTGGGTAATTTCTTTTTCTTTTACAGGTTCATCAAAAGCGTTGCTAATTTTATCAGCCCCGGCATCGTTAAAATGTTTGTTGTCTTTTCCAACCACAGCAATGGTAGCTTCATCTTCTGGTACAATGGCTAATCCGTTGGTAAACGAAAACCCTTTTTCAGAAACATCACTGCCCCAAGCCACAGAGTACCCTTTCATTACTCCATCATTGATTATTTTATCCATTTCGTCTAAAGGTACATTGTAAATTGAACCAAAATTCCAGTTGTCAGGCACTTCAATTACAAACGTTTCGTAAAATGGGTGATGAGTGTAAGAACCAATGATTACATAGTCGTCCATGTTTAACCCTAAACTTTCGGCATAAGTTTTTGGTGTGTATTTTTTCCCTTGATATTCAAATTCGGTAGGTAATTTCCCAAAATAAGCGTCTAAAACTCCGTCAATGGCATTTCTCCAAGAGGTAGTCAGTTTTTTTTGTGGATTTTTTACAATTTCTTCAACGGTAGCTTTCAAAATGGCATCGAGTTCGGCGTGGTTGTGTTTTTCTTCGCCATAATTTAATCCTTTGTAAATTTCTTCAGGAACTATACCGTATTTTTTTATGGTATGTGGAATGTCGTGAAATGCACCACCGGCAGCAAAATTAATAGAACCATGCATTCTAACGTAGTTGATGGCTTTGTCTAAATAGGCATTTCGTACAATAAACATTTCAGATAACGAAACCGGTTTTTGGCCTTTACGGATAATTTCTGATTCTAAAAAAGACAATGATGAAAACGACCAACAAGT
Organism: uncultured Vicingus sp.; assembly: GCA_964371285.1. Taxonomy (GTDB): domain Bacteria; phylum Bacteroidota; class Bacteroidia; order Flavobacteriales_E; family Vicingaceae; genus Vicingus. The sequence continues at coordinate 3,375 of CAYJMI010000113.1, forward strand.
TCCTGTTCTTCCTTGACTTTGAACATCTAAGGCTTCGATGTCTTTAACCATGGTAAAGATGTAGTGTCCGTCTTTTTTGTTTTTTAATGTGTCGGTTTGTGCGTTGCTTTCAATAACTAACGATTGTAAACCAATCATTAACAAAGCACTTATTCCAATCTGATTTAAATTCATATATTCTATTTTTTTGAGACTAAGTTATTAATTTTTTTCACAACTAAGAAGACTAAAACAGCTATTAAATGTATCGATGTAAAAATAATAGAGTAAAACAGCCAAATTAAATTTGACCCACCACTTCCTTTAAAAAAGAAAGAAAAATAAAAGAAGAAGCTATAAAGAAGAAAAACTACAAAATTAAAAACTCCATATTTCTTATTAGTTCTATATAATACAAGTATTGCTATAAATGTAGAAACAGAACTAAAATACATTATTAAATCTTCAATTCTCATATTTAGTGACTGATGTCTTTTTTCCAACATCTTTTTCTTTTGTGTTGAATGTGTTCATAGTTTTTCCAGTTTTGAATTACTTTTTGGTTGTCTTCAAAAATACCGGTTGTTTCCATTTCAGTTACTCCATATTCTTCCATTATTTTATGTAATTCATAAAATAAAACTGCAGTAACTCCTTTGGCTTGATATTTTGGTAAAATTCCTGTTAGCATTAAATCCACTACTTTAGGATTTTTTAATGCTTTATTGATGTGATACCAACCAAAAGGGAATATACTACCTTTCGCTTTTTGGAGTGCTTCAGAAAGAGATGGAAGCCCGATGATGAATGCGATTAGATTATTATCTTCGTCAAACACTAATTTAACAAATTCTGGATTTAACATTATTAAGTACCTTTTTACATAATAATCAATCATTTCTTTATCCAATTCAACCACACTATGAAGGTCTTTAAAAGCTTCGTTTAAGATTTCAAACAATTGAACAGCATATGGTTGTAGTTCGGAGCTTTTGGTAAAACTTTTAACAGTAACATTACTTCGTTGTTTAACAATTTCGGCACCTCTTTTTGCTTTTTCGGGCATCCCATTAAAAAACAAACGAAATTCAATCCAATCTATTTTTTTATCGTAGCCCAATCTAACCAATTGTTCTTGATAATAGGGTAGGTGATATTCTGATGCAACCGATGGCAAATGTTCAAAACCTTCGACCAACATGCCTTGATGATCTAAATTGGTAAATCCAAGTGGACCTTGGATTTCAACCATTCCTTTTTCTTTTAACCATTTTTCGGCTACAGCAAATAGAGCATTTACTACTTCATCATCATTAATAAATTCTGTTCGAGTAAATCGACCTATTTTTTCGTTTAGTTTTTCGTTGTGTAATTTATTGACAATCGCACCAATTCTACCCACACATTTGCCATCTTGGTAAGCGTTCCAAAATTTAGCTTCACAAAACCGAAAAGCTGGGTTAGATGCTGCTTTTAACGCTTTTATTTCGTCTTTTTTAATGGGTGGCACCCAATAGTTATTGTTTTTATAGATGTTAAATTGTACATCAACAAAGGTTTTAAAATCTTTTTCGGTGGTAACTTCTTTGATTTTTATTGCCATTTTTTTATTCGTTAATGTTCAAAAATAAGGCTTTATTCTTGAACTTTTTTCAGGTTGCTTTTGTAAACAATTTCTTCCACTAATTTCTCCAATTCTTTTAACTCTGGAGGACCATTGTGTCGGTTGGTTATTTTTTTAAATTGTTTGTTTAGGGTTACTTCAAAAATGGTTGAAGGCATATCGGTTGCCGGACTATCGTATTTGTCTTTAAACTCAAAAAAATTGATTTCGTTGATTTTGGCTTTTATCAAATCTAAATCTGATTTTGAAATAGTAGCTTCGTGTTGACCCACATAATCAACAAACATTTTACCCAAATAGCTTACCTTACCATTGTTAAAAATTTCAACAACATAACTGGGGCATTTTCCATAACAAGGAGTACGCTGCATTTTAAGAAAAACCGTAGTATCTTCAACAACAGCATCTGTAGTCATTTTTTTTTCCTGCGGTTTACAGCTTACAAATAATGACAGTAATGAAATTATTAAAAATAGATAAGTCGCTTTCATCTGCTTATTTTTATTGTTTTTTATAGGTTAGATGGAGCTCGCAAATAATTATTTTCTTGTGTGTTAAATTTTTATATGCTCGGTTCATTTGCTTATTTCTTTTTACCTCTAGCTTGTTGTATGGTTTGAGCTTCTTTCATTTTTTGCTCCAATTTAGCTGCAAACCCCGATTTTTTAACAGGCTTGGCTTTATGTGATTCTAGTTTAGCCAATACTTTTTTCTCATCAACAATATATTCTTTAATAATCCACTGTTGGGCAATGGTAATAACGTTTGCAATTAAATAATAGTAACTTAAACCAGCAGAATAACTGTTAAAGAAAAACAACATCATTACCGGCATTAGGTACATCATTATTTTCATTTGTTGAGCCATCATGCCATCCATACCTGCACCAGCAGTCATTTGACTGTTTGCTTTGGTATAAAATATCATCGAAATAGCCATCAATAAAGTAAATAAACTTACATGGTCGCCATAAAAAGGAATGTTAAATGGTAATTGGTAAATAGAATCGTAAGTTGATAAATCTTCTGCCCACAAGAAACTTTTTTGTCGTAATTCGAATGTTGCCGGAAAAAACCGAAACAACGCAAATAAAATAGGCATCTGTATCAGCATGGGAATACATCCTGCCAAAGGGTTTACTCCTGTTTGTCGGTAAAGCGACATGGTAGCTTGTTGTAATTTCATTTTGTCGCTGCCAATTTTTTCTTTCAGGGCATCAATCTGAGGTTTTAATACCCTCATTTTTGCACTACTCAAATAGGTTTTCCAAGTAATTGGAAAAAGTACCAACTTGATGATAAAAGTTAACAGCAGAATAATGATTCCAATCTGCATTCCAAAGCTGTTCAGAAAATTAAAAACAGGGCGGATTAAAATGGCATTTACCCATCCAAAAATTCCCCAACCGTAATTCATCGTTTCGTCTAAACCGTAGCCAATTTCTTTAAAAGTATCGTATTGGTTTGGTCCAAAATAAAATTGTAATTCGTGTTTTTGTTTGGCATCATTAGTGAAAGGAATTGATAAATTTGTAGCCATACCTTCAACATAATTTGGTGTTTTAAATTCAGGTATTTCAATGGTTTCAATGCTTGCATCAGTTTTGTCAAAAGGTTGCGATTTTGAAATAAGTGTAGAGTTAAAATATTGTTGTTTAAACATTACCCAATCAACCGAAGCTATTAAGTTTTCTTTTTCATACTTCATTTCGTTGATGTAATCAACTTCTCCTTTGTTGTATTTGTAATAAATGGTACTAATTTGTTGTTGATTTTTAACCGTTTTTTCTTGATTTGGAGTAAACATGCTCCAGTTGATAAACAAGTTGGAATGTGGTGCCAATACTTCACTGAACCCTACCGTTTCTACATCAAAATCAACTAAATAAGAGCTTCCATGTAAAGTATAATTAAAAGCAAGGTATTCGTTTTTTGAATTTCCATAAAGTTTTAAAGTAAAGGTTTTTGCTTCGTTGCCTGTAACTTTAAATTCGGTATTGGTGGTTTCGAAAAATAAATTTTCGGTATTTATCGAACGAATGGAGTTTCCTCCGGTAATTCCGGGTAAAGTTAATTCAATATTAAAACGAGAAGAATCTTCGTTAAATAAAATTAACGGTGTTTTTTGGTAGGTTTTAAATTCTTTTAATTCGACAGAAGCAATTCTACCACCTTGGTTGGAGAGGGTTATTTTTAACTTGTCGTTTTCAATAACAAAGTGTTTTTTTTCTCCTTCCGAAGCGTTTGAAAAAGGACCGAACACTGCAAATTGTTCAATATTTTTTAGTGAATCGCTATCTGCAACAACAATACTATCAGTAACTATTGTAGAATCTATGACTGGTAAAACAGTTTCAGATAAAGTGGATTTGTTGTCAACTTGTTCAGTTTTAGCTTTTTCTTTAGCTAATAACTCCTTTTTTTTAGTAGCTATCTCTGCCTCAGATGGCTGTGTTACGTAGCTAAATATTAATAAAATAGCACCTATAATTACTAATCCTATAATTGAATTTTTGTCTAATCCTTGTTTGCTCATTTAATTTATTTACGATTTTAGATTTACGATTTACGATTTGAAGTTTCTTGTTTCTTGTTTCTTGTTGACTGAAAACTGATGACTGATGACTGTAAAGACTGAACAGCAGTAGCTTTTACAAAGTCGATAAAAAGTGGGTGAGGTTCGGTAACGGTGCTTTTGTATTCCGGGTGAAATTGAACGGCTAAAAACCAAGGGTGATTAGGTATTTCTACAATTTCTACCAAATTGTTATCAGGATTAATTCCTGTGGCTTTCATACCTTGTTTTTCGTAATCGGCTAAATACTTGTTGTTAAACTCGTAACGGTGACGGTGTCGTTCAGAAATATCAGTTTGTCCGTAAGCTTTGTAAGCCAACGAATCCGTATTAACTTTGCAAGGATAAGCTCCCAAACGCATGGTTCCGCCTTTTTTAGTTACGGAGCGTTGTTCTTCCATTAAATAAATTACAGGGAAAGGAGTTTCGGGATACATTTCGGTAGAATGTGCATCGGTAAAACCTAAAACATTTCTTCCAAATTCAATTACCGCACACTGCATGCCTAAACAAATGCCTAAAAATGGAATTTTGTGTTCTCTAACGTATTTTATTGCTGTAATTTTACCTTCAATACCTCGTTCGCCAAAACCTGGGGCTACTAAAATGCCATCTAATGAAGAAATAATTTCTTCCACATTTTGCTCGGTAATATCTTCAGAATGAATCCAAACCAATTCTACATGAATTTGATTTACTGTACCTGCATGAATAATACTTTCGTTGATAGATTTGTAAGAATCTTTTAGTTCGATGTATTTACCAACCAAACCAATTTTAACGGTTTGTTTGGGATGTTTAAGTCGATAAAGAAATTCTTTCCATTTAATTAATTCGGGTTCTTTTTTGTAGTCGAGGTTTAATTTATCCAATACCACTTTGTCCAATTCTTCTTCTAACATCAATAACGGAACATCATAAATGGTTTCAGCATCAATGGCTTGTATAACTGCTTTTGGAGCAATGTTACAAAACAACGCTACTTTTTCTTTTACTCCTTCGGTTAATCGGTGTTCGGTTCTTAAAGCCAAAATATCAGGTTGAACTCCAGACTCTAACAACTGTTTAACAGAGTGTTGAGTGGGTTTGGTTTTTAATTCGCCTGAGGTTGCTAAGTATGGAACCAACGTTAAATGTAAAACGATACAATCGAAATTTGGTTCCCATTTTAGCTGACGAACAGCCTCAATGTAAGGTAACGATTCTATATCACCAACGGTTCCACCAATTTCTGTAATGATAATGTCGTATTTTCCTGTATTTCCTAACAGTTTAATTCTTCGTTTTATTTCATCAGTAATGTGAGGAATAACCTGAACGGTTTTGCCTAAATAAGCCCCTTCACGTTCTTTGTTGATAACGTATTGATAAATTCTTCCGGTGGTTACATTGTTGGCTTGTGAGGTAGGCACATTTAAAAAACGCTCGTAATGCCCTAAATCTAAATCGGTTTCAGCTCCATCTTCGGTAACAAAACATTCGCCATGTTCGTAAGGATTCAACGTTCCTGGGTCAACATTGATGTACGGGTCGAGTTTTTGAATGGTAACAGAATAACCCCTAGCTTGTAAAAGTTTAGCCAACGATGCAGCTATAATTCCTTTTCCGAGCGATGAAGTAACTCCTCCTGTAACAAAAACGTATTTCGATTGTGACGACATAATATCAATTTGGCTTTAAAAATAAAGGTGCAAAGGTAAAAATATTAGAGGGTAAAACCTTATTAAAAAGTATAAATTTTCAACAAAAAAAAGAGGTCTGAAGTTTGAAGACGGAAGACCGAAGATTACCCCTTGCTCTTGCAAGTTTATCCGTCAACTGACGGAGTACTTGTGGTAAAATAAAACCAATAGAAAAAAACATTCTACTTAAACTTATTTACAAAATAAATACCCACTAAAATAACCACAATACCCAATACTTGAATAAGGTTGATGAGTTCTCCATCAAAAATTCCCCACATAATAGCAAAAACAGGGATTAAATAAGTAACCGTAGAGGCAAACAAAGCAGAAGTTTGTTTTACCAGCATGTTAAAAATAATTAAAGAAAAGGCCGTTCCAAATAAAGAAAGGATAAAAATATACGATAATGCAGTTGTAGCTTCGGGATTGTTAAAAGTAGTGTAAACAAAATCGGTGGTAAACAAATAAATGAGCAGGGGAGGGCCAATAAATAAAAATGCAAACGAAGAAACTACGATAGAATTTACTTCTTGTAAATATTTTTTAATGGTGTTTACACTTATGGCGTAACACAACGTAGCTGCAATAACATAAAAACTGTAAGAAGTTTCTGATTCGCCAATATCAAACCCATTTCCGGTAATAAGCATTACGGCACCAATTAACCCGATAAAAACCCCAATAAATTTGAGTTTGTTGGTGGGTACTTTAAAAAACAATACGCCTAGTGTGATAGTAAATAAAGGAACTAAAGAGTTTAACATTCCGGCTAACGAACTGGAAATACCGGTTTCGGCTTTGGTAAATAAAAATGCAGGAATTCCATTTCCAAATAAACCTACTATTATCAAGTATTTCCAATACTTTTTATCTACTTTTTTGATGTTGTACAGAATAAAAGGCAGGAAACACAAAAAAGCTATAACCATCCGTAATGCAGCAACTTCACTTGAAGAATAAGCAACCAAACCTTTTTTCATTAAAATAAACGAGCTGCCCCAAATAAATGCAAGTAAAAGAATGGCTAAAACTTGCCAAAGTGGTTTAGATAAATCGAAAAATTTCATGTTAATTTTAAAGTCGTCAAATGTAGGTAGTTTTAATTACTGGTAATACGAATTGCGTAAAATATATTTA
>CAYJMI010000114.1:0-10341 GCA_964371285.1 uncultured Vicingus sp.
TTTTTATATGTCATATGGAATACGCCAGTTTATCTTCATCACATTTTGTGTGCTTTTACACGTGGATATTTCATATCTAGTAGTTTTATCTTAATTAACTGAATAGTTACAAAGATATTTTGATATACGGTAAAAAGAAAGGGCTCTGCTTTTTTAATATCAACAGTTTGTTGTGGAGCAAAAAAAAGCCTCCGTCAGTTGATGGAGACTTTTTAAATATACTTTAAACTAAAACTAATTCAATGCTTCTGCACCGGCAACAATTTCCAAAATTTCATTGGTAATAGATGCTTGTCGGGCTTTGTTGTAACTTAGTTTTAATGCATTAATTAAATCGGTGGCATTATCGGTTGCTTTGTGCATAGCTGTCATTCGGGCTCCGTGTTCTGATGCTTGCGAATCTAATAGTGCTTTAAACAATTGTGTTTTTAACGATTTTGGTATTAATTCTTGAATGATAAATTCTTTGTTAGGTTCAAAGATGTATTCAGCAGAAGAATTTGTTTTAGATTCGTTAGTAGTTGGTACTACCGGTAAAAATTGCTCAACTTGAATTTCTTGTACAGCAGCATTTTTAAACTGGTTGTACACCAATATCATTTTATCTTGCTTTTTAGCAGCAAATTCATCCATTAATGTTTGTGCAATTTCGGCAGTGTTTTCAAAATTTAAGTTGTCGATAATTTCAACGCTTTTTGAAAAAATTTCTTTTCCTTTGATTGCAGATGGAGATAATTTAAAGGCATCCATACTTTTTTTACCAATAGAAATAATGGTAACATTACAGTTTTTGTATTCTGTATCGGCTAGTTTTTTAACTGTTTTAATTACGTTGTTGTTATAACCTCCACATAAACCTCTGTTAGCAGTAATGCTAATAAAAAGTACATTTTTAACTTCTCTTTCCTGACTGTAAACTCCTTCGTTGCTATCTAAACCGGCACTTAAGTTTTCAAGAATTTCTTGTAATTTTCGAGAATAAGGACGCATTTGAGTAATAGCATCTTGAGCCCTACGTAATTTTGCAGCCGAAACCATTTTCATCGCAGAAGTAATCTGCCGAGTCGATGATATCGAAACAATCCTATTTCTTATTTCTTTTAAATTTGCCATTTTTTATAATTTACCAATTAATCAATTTAAAAATGTAGCAATTTGTCATCGCTACATTATTTTATTGGTACATTAAGCTTTGTATTTCGCTATTAATTCAGAAGCTGTTTTCTCTAATGTTGAAGTAATTTCATCATCCAATTTGCCAGCTCTTAATGCGTCTAATACATTTTTATGTTTAAGTTCTAAGAACGACAAATATTCTTCTTCAAATTCTCTTACTTTATTTACTGGAACTCTATTAATTAAACCTTTTGTTCCTAAATAAATAATAGCTACTTGTTTTTCAACAGGAAGTGGAGAATTTTCTCCTTGTTTAAGAATTTCAACGTTTCTTTTTCCTTTGTCTAAAACCGACATGGTTGCAGCATCTAAATCAGAACCAAATTTAGAGAAAGCTTCTAATTCTCTGTACTGTGCTTGGTCAAGTTTTAAAGTACCAGCCACTTTTTTCATCGATTTAATTTGAGCATTACCTCCAACACGAGATACCGAAATACCTACGTTAATTGCTGGTCGAACACCTTGGTTGAATAAATCTGACTCCAAGAAAATTTGACCATCGGTAATTGAAATTACGTTGGTTGGAATATATGCAGAAACGTCACCAGCTTGTGTTTCAATAATTGGAAGAGCAGTTAAAGAACCTCCTCCTTTTACTAAATGTTTGATAGATTCTGGTAAATCATTCATGTTTTGAGCAATGCTATCCACATTTACAATTTTTGCAGCTCTTTCTAATAATCTTGAGTGTAAGTAAAATACATCACCAGGATAAGCTTCACGGCCTGGAGGTCTTCTTAACAATAAAGAAACCTCACGGTAAGCCACAGCTTGTTTCGATAAATCATCATAAATAATTAAAGCTGGGCGACCTGAATCTCTAAAAAATTCGCCAATTGCTGCACCAGCAAATGGAGAGTAAAACTGCATTGGAGCTGGATCAGAAGCATTTGCAGCTACAACAACGGTATAAGCCATTGCACCATTGTCTTCTAATGTTTTAACAATACCTGCAACGGTTGAGCCTTTTTGTCCAGTTGCAACATAGATACAAAATACAGGCTCACCTCTATCGTAAAATTCTTTTTGGTTAATAATGGTATCGATACAAACGGTTGTTTTACCAGTTTGACGGTCACCAATTACTAACTCTCTTTGACCTCTACCAACAGGAATCATGGCATCAATAGCTTTAATACCAGTTTGTAAAGGTTCAGTTACCGGTTCTCTAAAAATTACACCTGGAGCTTTTCTTTCCAAAGGCATTTCGTATAACTCACCAGTAATAGGCCCTTTACCATCAATTGGATTTCCTAACGTATCTACTACTCTACCCAACATTCCTTCTCCAACTTTAATCGAAGCAATTTTTTTGGTTCTTTTTACAGTATCTCCTTCTCTAATTCCTTTTGAAGACCCTAAAAGCACAGCTCCTACGTTATCTTCCTCAAGATTTAAAACGATAGCGTTTAAACCATTTTTAAATTCAATTAATTCACCTGATTGCACTTGCGACAATCCATAAATACGTGCAATACCATCACCAACTTGTAAGATGGTTCCTACTTCTTCAAGTTGTGCTTCGGTGTTAAATCCAGCTAATTGTTGTCTTAATATAGCTGATACTTCTGCGGGTTTTACTTCGGCCATTTTTTATTTATTTTTAGTTCTTTAATTTTTTATATTGCTTTTACATAAGGGTTTTTATCAAATTCCATTACCAAATTTTGGAGTTTTCTTTTGATACTTTCATCCGTTTGTTTGTCTTCAATTCTTAATATTATTCCACCAATAATTTCAGGGTCAACAATTTCTGAAAATTCAATGATAGAGTTGTTCGTTTTTTTAATTAACTGTTTAATGTTTTGTTTTTGTTCGGTGGTTAACGGAATAGCTGTGGTAACAAAAGCTGTTTGAATATTTTTGTGTTTTTTGTAAGCCTCCAAAAATGCATCAGCGATGTCCATCAAAATATTTTCCCTGCCTTTTGCAACAATAATTTTTACAAAAGCTTTTGAAACGTTATTAATCTTATTGAAGATTTCATTTAAGATAGCAAATTTTTTATCGCCTCTAACCACTGGGTTTCTTAATAGTGTTACCAATTCTCTGTTTTCTAAGCAAACTTGGTTGATTAGAAACATGTCTTGATAAATTTCTTCCAAGCAATTGTTTTCAATGGCAATACTAAGTAATGACTTAGCGTAACGTGATGCAACTTTAATATCTCTCATATCCCTCTTTATTCTTCCCAAAGGGAAGATAAATAATTTAGTTTAGATTAATTTCACTCACTGCACTATCAATTAATGAGCGTTGTTTTTCTGCAGTAGCTAATTCTTGTTTTAATATTTTCTCAGCAATTTCAATGGATAAGGTAGCCACTTGATTTTTTAAATCGGTAATAGCAGCTAATTTTTCGTTTTGAATAGCTTCTTTTGCAGAAGAAATGATTCGTTCTGCCTCAGTATTTGCAATTGCTTTTGCATCGTTAATCATTTTATCTTTAACCGTACGGGCATCTTTAAGCATTTCATCTCTTTCTTCTCTAGCTTTGTTTAAAAGAGCTTCGTTGTTTGCAGATAATGCAACCATTTCTTTTCTGGTTTGTTCAGCTAAACCTAAAGCATCTTCAATAGATGCTTCTCTTTCTTTTACTGCTTTTAAAATTGGCTTCCATGCAAATTTTGCTAATAAGAAAAACAAAATACAAAAAACCAGTGTTGTCCATACTATCAGACCAAGTTCCGGGGTTACTAAAGGATTATTCATATATAGATATTTTTTTAATGTTTAATTTAAAAACTAGCTCATTGCCAACCGCAATGAACTAGTTTTATTTTTTTAAAGTCCCATAAGACTTACAACCACACCGAATAAAGCAACACCCTCTACAAGAGCTGCTGCAATAATCATTACGGTTTGAATTTTAGCGGTTGCTTCTGGTTGTCTTGCGATAGCGTCCATTGCTGAACCACCAATTCTACCAATACCAATTCCGGCACCGATAACCGATAAACCTGCTCCAATTGCTGCGTACATAATTTAATATATTTAGTTAAACAAAAAATTACAAATTAATGGTGCTCATGTTCTGCTACTGCTGTGCCGATAAACAAGGCAGACAGTAATGTAAAAACATAAGCCTGTAAAAAAGCTACTAACAACTCTAATACAGATATAAATAATGCAAATGGTACTGCTACAGCACTCATTGCAACACTTTTAAAAATAAAAATTAATGATATTAAACTCAACACTACAATATGCCCAGCAGTGATATTAGCAAATAAACGAATCATCAAGGCAAAAGGCTTAGTTAATACACCAACCAATTCTATTGGTAATAAAAGTATCTTAACTGGTGCAGGTGCACCTGGCATCCAAAATATATGACCCCAATACGCTTTATTGCCGTTTATGTTTGTAATTACTAACGTAAACGCTGATAACACTAATGTTACTGCAATGTTACCAGTTAAATTTGCGCCACCTATCCAAGGAATAAGACCTAACATATTATTAAACCATATAAAGAAAAATACGGTGAGTAGATAAGGCATAAATTTCATATACTTTTTCTCTCCTATATTAACTCTTGCAATATCATCTCTAACAAAAACAATTAATGCTTCCATAAAAGATGCAATACCTTTTGGGGAAACAGCTCCATTTTTTTTATAAAAATTTGCTGTTTTCAAAAACACAAAAAACAACAGTGCAACCGACATTAACATTGCGAAAATGTTTTTAGTGATTGATAAATCTAGTGGTTTAGTTACATGCTCCATATCATACTCTACAGGTGCATTATCGTTTAACTGATAAATCCGCTCATTAAATTTAATAAATCTCATTCCTTTTTTCTCTACTGCATGATGGCCCAAATTATCATGATGAAAAGCACTAGACATAAACGTTATCAACCCTTTTTCTGTCCAAAGAATAACTGGTAATGGCATGGAATAGCTATGTTCATTGTAGTCGAAAAAGTGCCAATCGTGTGCATCGGCAACATGGCTCATAATTGCCGGAATTGGATCATATTTTTCATCACTACTTTCAATTTTATGATTTTCGTCATGTTTTGGTGTGATTTCAACATAATCTTGAGCCTGAGTTGCACACACAAAAACTAATGAAAGTATTGAAAATACTAGTGTTTTAATGAAATTATTTTTTAGCATAAGTCTTAATTTTCCGCCTCTCGAAATTGGCTGCAAAAATAGGTAATTATTTTATTTAGACAATGTATTTTTCTAAATAATTAATTGTTTTTTGAGGACTATTTTATGTTGTGTACAAGTACTTAAATTAACAATTTGTAAAACAGTCTATTAACTACAAAACACCATTAATTTTGAGGTTATTATTTATTTATGTTTAAATATTTAATGACTGTGATTACCTCAAATACAATGTAAAAAAGAAACACGACGAAAAAGGTTACAACAACTATTTTAGCATGAAATGCATCTAAAGAAAAATAGGGGTATAAAAAAAAAGAGGAAACAGCTATCTTAAATAAAACGAATCCTAAATAAACGAATCCTGTTTTATCTGGAAATTTATTCGTTATTTGATTTGTGATGGTAATCACAATAAATGTAGTTAAAAACACAAAACTGTGAATTTTAACCACATCTTTAAAATTAAGAGCAATTAATGGGAAAATGAAATCGAAAACTGCTTGGAAACAAAATATAATAACGCCAAAAACAATAAGCTTAAAAAAACTTTTATTCATCAGCATCCTTTTTACCCATTTTAATAACCTCTCTAATAATTAAATACAAAGCAACACCCACTCCTGAAAGGGAACACACTATGGTCAAATAAGGTTTATTGAGATTAAATTGTTCGTCTAATTTTTTTCCTCCCCAAGCACTTAATCCAATAATAACGCCCATTTGAATGGCAACACCAGAAAAACGTGCGTATTGGTTAAGCGAATTGTTGGGCTTTTTCGAGGGATTCTCGTTTTTCTTCATTTTTTATCCCTTTTACCAATCCACCCATATTACAAGCTCCAGTGAAGTTTGCACCAGGTTCAACTGATAATTTACCAGTTTTAATATCACCTATTATATTTGCTGTAGTTTTTAACAACAACAATTCTTTAACACTAATATTGGCTTGAATAGTTCCAGAAATATCGGCATTTTTACAAATAATTTCACCTTCAACAATTCCAGTTTGACCAACTACCAGTTTACCATCTGAAACAATTTTTCCCGACAATGTTCCATCAATACGAATATCTCCAACACACTTAATTTCACCTTTAATTTCAGTACCTTTTCTAATAATATTTATTGCCGATGCGTCGGCTTCCTGATTTTTTGCCATTCTTGAGGTATTTTTGTTGAACATAATATTAGGTAATAATATAAACGCGGAACAAATATAAAAAACATTACTCTAATCCAAACTGTTTGGTAAAGAAATTTAAATAATCAGGAATATTCTTGTCTTTATAAAAAACAACAAAGTTGTCGTTAGAAATAATAAAAAACGAATAGTTTTTACTATTTAATTCCTGCAAATGTTCTTGATTAAGTTTAAACGATTGGTAATAATCTTTCGCAAAATTTTCGTCTTTAAGCTCTTTAACTGTTATAATTTGGTTTAATCCGTTTAAAAAAATACTATTCACGTTAAAGGTGCTGTTTTGATAGAACGTTGAATTAAAGTTTGAAATATCGACTTTATACTTATTGGTATTGTTGTCGTTTGACGGCACTACAACTACAAGAGTATAAACATCATTAGGTTTATAGAAATATTTTTCTTCTACCGCTGATGTTGATGATGTATTTTGTCCAACTCCTTTATTAATATTGTCTAAAATTATTTTTGCATCGGTAGCAACGGTAGAAGCTGAGTGGTTTTTAATTATATTTTCTAAAGCTAGTTTAAAGGTATCTAAAGGACTAATATGCCCTACTGATAATGCTTCTATATAATCAAATTTATCTTGTAAATGATTGTCGGCAAAAATAGCTCTAGCTTTCTCAACTCGAGTTTGAACAAGGCTATATTTTTCTTCTTTATACAAATCGAAAATAATACTATAATAATTATCCACTCTTTTTCTTCCTTCTCTGGTTGCTTTATTATAAGTTGGATCTTGAATTATTCTGGCATATTCACTTTCGGGATAGTTTTGAATAATTAATCGCATGTATTTTTCACGCATGGGATCGTTATTAGTGGTTAAACTAATTCTATACAAATTGTACCATGATGGTAAAACATACCTACAAGTATCGTATCTGGTTAATAATTCTTCAAATGATTCAACAGCCATTTTATAGTCTACAAAATCTTCTCTGTAAATATTTCCAAGGGCATACAATGCTTCAATAATTTTATTGTGGGAAGCATCCATTTTTTTATCATCAAGTGGTAAAAATTTTAAATAATAATCGGGATTTGTTTTTTCGTTAATTACTATGCTATCAGTTTCATTTGAATCTACTAGAACATCAGTTTCATCTTCATCAAAAGATATGCTGGCTTGTTTGTTAATACGCCTCCAATTATCCTCAAGTTTACGATCACCCCAATTTTTTTGAAAATCATTTGTACCAAATCCAACGATGGTTGAATTATAAAAATACCATTTACCATTAGAATTAGTATTCATTGAAGTGGTTGTATTATTTGTATTAAGACTAGCAGCAGCTAAATCTGCTTGTTTTTGTTCAGCAAGAATCTCGTTTTCAACAAGTTGTTTAATGGCTTGTTTTCTATAGTCTAAATCCACTGCCATTTTCTGTAAACTATCTTCTACCTGTACAATGTTGATGTTTTTAATTAAATTTTTTAATGCTTTAGTTCTTAAATAAATATTTTCGTAATCGTTATAGGTTTCGGGTAAAAAGGTCAAGCAACTATCATAATACATTTGAGCCGGAACATATTTTGGTTTAGCATAATAAAGCTCTCCCAAACGCAGATAAGAAAGTGCCTTTTGTTTTTGATTACTTACACTTGCCCAAGCAGATTTTTTCAGGTACTCTATCCCAAGTGGTTCGTCATTTTGTTTAAAAGCGATGTCAGCTAAAGCATAATAAATTTGATCTAAAAATTCTTTATTTTTAGCATCTTTCTTCATTTTTGTTAGCATTTTTTTAACATCATCATTGTCTTTTCCTTCCACATCAAATGATAATGCCCTACTTATTTGAGCATTAAACATCATGTCGTACCGAGGTTTTAAGTCAATAACTTTTGTAAATAGTTCTGACGCCTTACTAAACTCTTTCTTTTTAAGCCATAGTTGAGCTAGCACGTAATTATATCGTCTTTTTTCAACTTTCTTTTTGGTAGTTTTAAGAGCTTCTTCTAGTTTTGTAATAGCATCGTCATATTGCTTTTTTTTAATAAAAAAATCGGCATAGGTAGCATAAAAATCACTCTTAAATTTTTCAGGAGGTGCTTTTCCCTCCTCTATTATTTTTAAGTAAACTTCAGCTTTACTCATCTCATTTAATTCGATATGCGTTCGAGCCAACCAAATTAATGCAATGTATTTTTCAGGTTTATCTTTATAGGCTTTCGCCAGATATTCAAAAACCTCAATGGCCAAATAACGTTCGTGTTTATTAAAACGAGCTTTTCCAATAATCATGTAACAATCATCAACCCATCTGTTATGTTCTTCTTTATTTACATAAATAGAATGCCAATCAATAGCTTCAGAGCATTTTTCTATGGCTTTGTCCATGTCAGGATATAGGCTCTTGGCTTTTTCTTCGTTTGGATAAACAAACAATGGAATAAGTTCTGAGAAATCATCAACATGCTCGTCGAGCAACTTTTGATGGTTTGCTTTCATGATTTCCTTAGCATTAAAATAGTAGTTATACCTAGTGGTAGTATTATGATATGCTCTTCTGGTAAAAGAATTTTTTTTAGTTGAACACGCCACTAAAAAAACAACTAGAGATAGTGCAATTACTTTTATGGAAATAGAAAATTTCAATTTATAATTCAGTATAACTTATTTTAATGCTATTTAGTATAATTAATCTGCTAAAGTAATTATTTACTTGAAATATTTTTAATGATTTGGTTATTCTATCTAATCAGAATTCAACTTAACAATTGAAAAAACTATATACCGCAACCATTCTTCAGCAGTCGAATTGAATAATTTAAACACTTTTTTTTGCGAGTATAACTGAAACTAAGTAATCCGTCAGCTGACGGACTAAAAAGTTTCAGTAGATTTGCAGTATTATATAGTAACCATGGCGATTGAAAAAAAGAAACCTAAAAAATTTCAAAAACTCAAACATAAATATCGATTTGTAATTCTCAATGACGATACTTTTGAGGAAAAATTAAATTTTAAACTTTCCCAACTAAACGTCTTTACTGCTTTTGGTGTTGGTTCTTTATTTTTAATAGCATTAGTTACGGTTCTTATTGCTTTTACTCCACTTCGAGAATTTATCCCTGGTTATGCCGATGTTAAAATCAGAAAAACAGGTGTTGAAAATACGTTGAGAATTGATTCTTTGGAAATTGTTATCCAACAAAAAGAACAATACATTAATAACATCAATAGAATTATTCAAGGCGAACCTATCATTTTTGACGATGCTGTAGTGGTTGATACTACTCTTAATTATAAAAATATTGGAAATGAAAAAATTCCTCAGGATTCCTTATTAAGAGTTATGATTGAATCGGAAGAAAAGTACAATTTATTTAAATCGGCAGGAAGAACCCCAAACAACATCAGTAATATTATCTTTTTTAGCCCACTTAAAGGCATTGTAACAGAAGTATTCAATGCTAAAAAATTACATTTTGGAGTTGATTTAGTGGCTCCAAAAAATGAAGCTATAAAATCGACCCTTGATGGAACCGTTATTTTTGCTGAATGGACTGCTGAAACTGGGTATGTAATTCAGGTACAACATGCTAGTAATTTAATTTCTATTTACAAACACAATTCCATTTTACATAAAAAACAAGGCGACAAAGTAAAAGCAGGAGATGTTATTGCTATTGTTGGAAATACTGGAGAATTATCATCAGGTCCACATTTACATTTTGAGTTGTGGTACAATGGAATTCCTTTAAATCCTCAGGAATATATGTTGTTTTAGTTCCCAGTTGTCGGTTCACCCCTCCCGATAGCTATCGGGACTAATCGGGATCAGTCTTCCAAAACACACCCCTACCCCTCTCAAGAGGGGAGGCTAACGC
>CAYJMI010000115.1:0-10311 GCA_964371285.1 uncultured Vicingus sp.
AGAAAAAACAATAAATATCTACAGATGAAAAATTTTGTCATTATTCTTTCAGTAATATTTCTTTTTTCTTGTAAAAAAGAAGCAAATGTATATCCACAACCAATTGTGCCAACACCACCAACTGACCAAACTTTTCCGACCATTTATACCACTTCAAATACTGGATTGCTAAGTAATGTAATCAACGATATTGATGCATCAACCACAACAATTAGAATAGCAACAGATTTGGGTTACACCACTTTTGATGGAGCTACATGGAATACATTAACAATCTCAAATTCTTCTTTACCAAATAACTTTGTAAATTGTGTATTATACGATAATGGTATCACTTGGATTGGTACAGACGGTGGATTGGTAAAATACGATGGTGTAAATATGGTTGTTTACACAAACAGTAATTCTCCTTTACCAATTAACAAAATAAGAAGCTTGGAAATTGATAATACTGGTAAACTTTGGATTGGAACTTTTAGTGGAGGAGGGGTTTGTAATTTTGATGGGACGAATTGGAATGTATATCACCCTGGAAATTCAAGTTTACCAAATAATTCAATAGCCGATGTAACAAAAGATAATAATGGAGATATTTGGGTTGCAACGGCAAATGGGTTTTCTAAATTTGATGGTGTTGATTTTATTAACTATTCTCCTACAAATTCTCCATTACCAAACAGCAATGTTTATACATTGGCTTTTGATTATAGTAATGTATTGTGGATAGGAAGCAATGGTGGACTTACAAAATTTGATGGTGTAAACTGGCAAACGTATAATTCTAGTAACTCAGGCTTACCTTTAGATTTGGTTAGAACTACCGTTGTTGAAGATGTAAATTCTATTTGGGTTGGAACAGAAGGGCAAGGAGTATCTAAATTTGATTTTACTGCAAATACTTGGGAAAATTATAATACAAACAACTCCAACATCTCTAGTAATTTTATCAAAAAAATTGCACGAAGTTTAGATAATAAAAAATGGATGGCAACTGATAATGGGATAAATGTGAAATAAAGAAACAGATTGTAAACCTTACATTTTTTAATCTATGTGATAGAAAAGAAAAACCTAACAGGCTTTAAAAATCTGTTAGGTTTTTCTTATGAATTAAAATAATTTTTTTTGTCTAAAATAATATCAACCTTCACCAAGAGGTGCAGAAGTTGATATACTTATTATTTGACCATGAGCATCTACTTCATAGGTTATCGCTTGTCCAACTGATAAAATTTGACCATTGTTGTCTCCGGGTGTTTGAAACACTAGATTATTTCCGGTATCTCCATCAAGCATGCCTGCACCTCTACTTTGTCCGTTGTTGCTTGGTGGAAATAAATTGCTTAAAACTCCTCTGTTTGCCATATCATTTTAATTTTAATGTTTATAAATAAACGGTTAATAAATAATTTTCACTAAAACTATAAAAAATCCTTTAATTAGCAACACATTTTAATAAATATTTTTATATCTTGCTACGGTTAATTATGAAAAAACTTTTTCTAATCACATTCCTTTTTGTTTTTGGAGTATCAGCACTTTTTGCAGATACTGATGCTGCTAGAATTGATAGTATCATAACCCATGTTGAGGATTATACTATTGCTGTTTCTATGCTTAGGAATGTGCCTACAGAGTCTCTTACTAATTACCTTTCAAAAACTACAAATGACTTGTCAAAATGTAAAATTTACAATGCTTTGTGTTGGTTTTATTTTACTTCTAACCCTCCAAAAGCGATGGAATATGCTAAATTACTTCAGCCATTAGCCGAAAAATCAGGTAATCAAGATGCGATTATTACTTCTTACGATAATTTGGCGTGGCTTTATATAGAATTTAGTGAAAATGAAAAAGCGATAACTTATATGTTGAAAGCATTAAAAGTTAAAGAAGATTTAAATGATTTGCCAGGTGTTTCTACCAGTTTAGCAGGATTAGGAGGTATCTATTACAACATGGGTAATTATAAATTGGCACTTAACTATTTTAACCAAACGTTGGAAATTGAGAATAAAACACAAAACTTATCAAATGATAGATATAATAGACAGGGATCAATCATAGGAAATATTGGTTTATGTTACGTTGGTTTAGGAGAGATAGACAAAGGATTAGAAAATTACTTGAAAGCAGTAAAAATTTACACTGAGCATGGATTGGAAGAAAGTAATGGCTCATTTTATGGAAATATTGGACTAATTTATTTGAACAATAAAAAAGATTACAGTCAAGCATTAATGTATTTTAAAAAGTCTGCATTGTTACACGAAATAAATGAAGATATTTCAGCACTTTCAGCTGTTTATGGAAGTATGTGTGAGGTTTATTCTATTCAAAATGATTTTACCAATGCACTTATTTATGGTAAAAAAGCACTTAAAAATGCCAATTTAACTGAAGATAAAGGAAGTATATTAAATGCCAACAAAAGTTTAGCATTGGTGTTTTACAACAATAAAAATTATCAATTGGCTTATGAACATTTTAAAATTGCTTTTGATATTAAAGATAATATTTTTAACGAAACATCTTTACAACAAATTGCAGAAATGCAAACCAAATATGATACAGAAAAAAAAGAAACCGAAAATAACTTATTAAAGACAAAACAAGCCTTAGACAAGGCTGCTTTAGATAAAAAAGCTACTCAACAATATATACTTTCGATAGGGCTGGGCTTTGCTTTAATAATTGTTGTTTATGTAGCTTACAGCTTAAATCAGAAGAAAAAAATAAACAAAGTATTAAATACCCAAAATGAAATTATTGCAGAAAAAAATAAAGACATTACCGATAGTATCAACTACGCTAAACGGATACAGGGAGCCATTTTGCCTGAGGAAAATTTACTTTTAGAACACTATGAATCTTTTATTTATTATCAACCCAAAGACATTGTTTCTGGAGATTTTTATTGGATAAAAGAAATTGGAAATAAGCTCTATTTTTCGGTTGTTGATTGTACTGGGCATGGTGTTCCTGGTGCATTTATGAGCATTATCGGGTTTAATGCTTTAAACAGAATTGTCGAAGATTTACAGTTGATAGAAACAGGTTTGATTTTAGATAAATTAAATGAATTGGTAGTTCACTCGATAAGACAACAAGATAAAGATGGAAGTTCTATCAGAGATGGTATGGATATTTCAATATGTTGCATTGATAAAGAAAATGAAACTCTTGAATTTTCAGGGGCAAATAACCCATTATATATACTGAGATCTACCTCTATTTCTGCCGAAAATTTTCCGATTTCTTTAACCGAAAATGACTATAATTTAATAGAAATTAAAGCAAATAAAATGGCTATAGGGGGAGTTGAAAATACAAAAAACTATCAAACTCATCTTATTCATTTGCATAAAGGAGATACTATTTATTTATTTTCTGATGGTTATGCCGACCAATTTGGTGGTCCGAAATCGAAAAAATTTATGTACAAAAAATTTAAAGAGTTAATAGCTTCTATACAAGAGTATTCGATGGATGAACAAAAAAATGTACTTCATAAAACCATTAGTGATTGGAGGGGTAACTTAGATCAAATTGATGATATTTGTGTAATGGGCGTTAGAATATGATGTAAAGTTTACCCTGAGCCTTTCAACAAGCTCGAGATACAAGATAATCTAAAGCTGGATGGACTGTTTTATAATTGCAATTGGTATACTAAAATTTATATATTACCTATATTTTCCCAATTCAAAAGTTCACCATTCGAGGTTTTTAATTCATTTTTACCTGTATATATCAAAAAACAGTCTTCTTTATTAATGTTTGATAGTTTTGAATAATAATGAAGTCCTTTAAAAAAATCAGAGTGGTATGTTTGTGAAGATTTAATTTCAACAGCTTTTACTTTTCCACTTTCTTGTATTAACAAATCTACTTCGTTACCTAAACTATCTCTCCAAAAGTAAATTTGTGGTTTTATACCTTTGTTTATACGTTGTTTAATTACTTCGTTAATTACAAAATTTTCGAAAAGTAAACCTTTAGCCCAATGTGTACTCAGTTGTTTCTCGTTATCAATTCCTAATAAATTACATACTAATCCTGTGTCGTAGAAATATAATTTAGGTGTTTTAACCAAACGTTTATTAAAATTGTTATGTAAGGGTTGCACTAAATAAATTATAAATGATGTTTCCAAAACAGATACCCATTTTTTAATTGTTTTATGGTCAACTCCAACACTATTACCTATTTCGCTCAAATTGAGCAATTGCCCTGTTCTTCCTGCTAATAGTTTTAAAAAAGTTTCGAATAACGAAAGGCTGTGAACATTAACCAATTGCCTTACATCTCGTTCTACATATGTATTCAAATAGGAAGAATAGTAGAATTCAGGTGCAATTTTTCGATCATAAACTGCTGGATAACTACCTTTAAATATTAATTGGTCAATATTTATAATTTTTAAATTACCTTTAATCATTTCATGATGACTAAAAGGCAATAAATTAAAAATTGCTACTCTACCAGCTAAACTTTGGCTGATATTTTCTAGCAAAGAGAAGTTTTGAGAACCACTTAAGATATACATCCCCATTTTCTGCTTATTATCAATGATAACCTGTAAGTATGAAAATAGTTCAGGTGCTCGCTGAGCTTCATCTATTATTAAGCCATTGACATAGTTAGCTAAAAATTGGTCAGGGTCATTTAAAGCTAATGCCCTTGTAGGAGGATGTTCTAAATTCACATAATCGTAAGTCGGAAAAGTTGCTTTGAGCAACGTGGTTTTACCAGATTGTCGTGGGCCAGTAAGAGCAACCACAGGCATTTTTTTTGCCAATAAGAGTAGGTGTTTTTTTAAATCTCGTTCAATCATATTTTTGTGTAATCTGGGAATTAAATTCCCAAATTGTAAATTTACAAAAAAATAATTAATAAAATTTAAACCACAGTTTTTTATTTAATGAGATTGCGAATCAAAGCCACAATGAAGAACAAAAAAAGAGGATTCAATTTGAAGCCTCCTTTTAAAACTACTTTATGAAAAATTTACTCTTTAATAAACTTTATATTTACACCATAAGTACCATCGGCTATTTTAATAAAGTACATACCTTTTGTTAATTGACTGGTTTCTAAAACCAACTTATTATCTCCTTTAATAATGCTGTATTGTTTATGGTAAACCAATCTTCCCGAAACATCATAAATTACCACAGTTTGTTCTTCATCTTCTAATGAATTAAAGGTTAAATAACCATTTCCAGTTATTGGATTGGGGAAAACACTTATATCGTCATACGTTAATTTTAGAGATATAGAAATAGGCATTGAATATTTATATATTCCATCGTAATCGGTTTGTTTTAAACGATAGTACGATTTTCCTTTTATTGGATTCGAATCCATCATTTTATAACTTTGAGTAACGTTTGAATTACCATTTTTGCTTTTAACTACATCAATTACTTCAAAAATTTCTAAATCTGTACTTCGTTCTACCGTAAAATAATCGTTGTTAATTTCTGTTTCGGTTACCCAATCCAAATTAATAAACTTGTTATCAACTACTTTGGCTTCAAAACTAATTAACGTAACAGGCAACACTATTGCACCGACAAAATAAGGGCAGTGTTGAGAGTGTGTACATCCACTTGGAGCTGGATTAGGAACCGTAAATGTGTAACAAAAAGTATAGGCATTTCCGATTACTACGGGGGTAAATGTTAAACTAGCCAACGTTCCTGTTTGTATTGCACCACCACAAGTAGAATTATACAATGACCATGAAAATGCGGATACATTTCCAGCACCGCAATTAGATGTTATTATTACATTAAAATCAACGCTTGTTGCTGTTGCTACAAAATCGTAACAAAAGGTATTTACAGAACCTGAAACCAAAGGTGGGGCAAATTGAGATGTAGTACACCCAGCAACAACTGTTGCAGCTGTAGGTGGAGCAGCAAAACCCTGTGCAGTACCACATGGAGCAGCACAGGTATTACAAATAGGGTCGGGGAGTGAAACTCTTATACAAAATGTTGCTTGACCTGTTGCTCCACAAGGACCACCAATAGGATAACAAACTTGAATGTAATACACATTACCAATGGTTAATCCTGATAAAACATGAATATCATCTAAAGGAGCTGCTGCCAAACAAGAAATTTGAGTTAAACCTGCACATGCACCAGTTCGACTGTATACATTTGAGCTAATATTACAACCATCAGTGGTGGTTACATCTATAGTAACAATCATATTTGCTGCAGTTGCGGTAAATGAATACCATGAACATTGTGAACCAGCAAATAAGCATGATGGTGTTAATTCTGCTGACCCACCACAAGTTGTACTATTAATGCATGCTCCACCAACTGTTAAGTTAGTAGCTGTGGCACAAGTAGTATTTGTAGCCGATGGCGAACAAGCTCCACCAGCATGAACTGATAAAGAAACTAATATAAAAAATGTGATTAATAAAAAGTATATTTTTTTCATAAGAAGTGTCTTTATAATTAATCAACAGTTGGTTCAATGGTATTAGGCTTATTGAAATAGTAAATTAAAATATGCATGTTTTCGTTAACAACCCATAAATAATCAACATCAAATCTTCTATGTAAATTAACTTCCTCTAGAATTTTGTTTGATGCGGCAGATCCTGTTGTATTTTTAATAATTTTATAAGTATTGGTAGCTGGCATTTCAGGTTGGTATGTAATGGTGTTTGTACTCATTGGAGTAGATGGAGTTGCTACTACATCCACATTTACTTGACTAAAAAGTAAGTTAGTTCCAAATAGTACAAATAAAAATGTAAATAAAGTTTTCATAAAATATAATTTTTTCAAGCAGTTAAGCAACTTAAAACACTTGTAGAATGCCCACTTATTGGGTTTTAAGTATTAAACTTACTTATAACAAGTAAAGTTACCAAACATATTTTTTATATTTAACATGTTTTAAGATTTTTGTTATAATCTCATCAAGAACGTAAAGATTTTATACGAATAAGATACATATACTAAATATAGAAATATCGTTAGTTTTTCATGGTGAAACTAACCGAAATGGTACTAAAAAAAAGAGGATTCAATTTGAATCCTCTTTATAAAACCATTATGAAAAACTTACTCTTTAATAAATTTGATGTTTACACCTTCAGCACCATCAGCCAAACGGATAAAATACATACCTTTTGTTAATTGAGTAGTTTCTAATATCAATTTGTTTCCTCCTTTTTTAACATCGTATAATTTTTCGTAAACTGTTCTACCTGCAATATCATAAATGGATATCAGTTGTTCTGTTTCTTGTACAGAAGTAAATTCAATAAAACCATTACCAGTAACAGGGTTTGGGTAAACCGTTACATCATTAAAAATGTTTTTAATGGTTACAGCAACAGGTTTAAAATATTCAAAATTACCATCATAATCGGTTTGTTTTAAACGGTAATAGGAGATTCCTTTTAAAGGATTTCTATCTGTCAAATCATATCTTTGTGTAACATTCGAATTTCCGTTTTTGCTTTTAACCACATCAATTACTTCAAAGTTTTTTAAATCTTTACTTTTCTCCACCGTAAAATAATCATTGTTGGTTTCTGTTTCAGTTATCCAATTCACATCTACATTTAGTCCATTGTAGTTAGCATCAAAACTCAATAACTCAATTGGCAGCACACCATTAATTGTAGCTAAGGCATCAACTGTGCAACCTATACTAGACCAAGCACCAAACTCACCATCGGCAAAAGTTTTTATACTTACAAAACAATCAGTTTTAGTGGTGTCACTTCCTGCAGTAAGAGTATAACAGAGGGTATAATCGAACGTATTGGTGGCACAAGCTGGGAAATTACCATCGCCGAAAGTATTGTCAGGGTCAACAGGGTCTCCAGCACATGAGCCTGTTGCAGGGTCATAAGAGGAAAGGAAATACCAACCTGCCGGCATTGCAGTGCCTGCTGCATAATAACCATTTACATTATAAGTTACTGAACCTGCTGGAAACCAATTCCAAGAACCTACAGGCGTTCCAACACAAGCACTCCATGCACATGGTGGTCCGGGAGGACATGGTTGAATTACACCGTTAACATTTAAAGGAGTAGTAATATTTACAGGCATTCCTTGAGCGTTGAATGAAGCTGGATCCCAGCAATTTCCAAAACTCGGAACAAAAGCTCCAATATAATTACAATTAATTTGTTGCCAATTAGTAAGGGTATAGCAAAAAGTAACCTGCTCACCTGGCTTATATGGACCACCTTGTGGAGAACCCATCGAAGATGATGTCATTGTATAAGTATTGGTTGTGTTACAGGCACTGTTGTCAGGGTCTTGGGCAACACATAAATTAAAAGTACCAGCACTACCACTTACATTTGAAACGGCAATCAAATAAGTGGTACTAGCTGTAACAGCTATGCCTGTAGCAGTCGCAGTTCCACCAGACCCTTCTGTACAATTAACAATAGTATATGGACCACATAAATTTGTAAATACAGTAAATTCAGGCGTTGCTGACATAGTACCACTGGTAAGTGTGATATCTATTGTAGCAGCCGATGCATCTGTTGTAATTGAATACCACACTGTTCCATTTGGTAAATCATAACAATTACTACCAGGAAAATCTGGGCCTGAAGCAGAACCTGTATTACAATCATTTACACAAACATTTGCACCACCCGATGCATTTAATGCAATGGGTGCTGGTGCAGAACAATCGTCATTATCTGTACAACTGGCTCCACAAGCTGGACAATCTGGTCCACCACAATCTACACCAGTTTCAGCACAATCCTGAATGCCATTAGCACAATCTGGACAACCTCCTCCTCCAGCATCTACAACACATATTGATGAGTAAGTGGTTGTTCCTGGTGCAGCCATATCAATATAAACAGTAGTACCTGGTGCTAATCCAGTAAAAACACCTGTATAAGGATTGACTACTGGTGCCGGATAGTAACAACCTACTTCTGCTAACCCACCACATGCACCAGAATATAACACAATAGGTGTATAAAATCCTCCTGTAAGTGTAACGGTAATGTTTACATTACCACTGGCAGGCACAACAAAACTATACCATGCAGAGCCTGAAGGTGCAGGACCACACGAAGGTGCTGCAGGGTCTCCAGTAATGTTACAACCAAACTGACCAGCACCAGTACAAACGCCAACGGTAATAGCAGTAGCACCACCACATAGTTCGTTAGCTGGTGAGCCACATGCTCCTCCAGCAAACAAATCAGTTGTTAAACTTAGAAATAGGGAAACTATTAAAAATAAAATTTTTCTCATAATTAATTTAATCGTTTTTTTCAGGAATTAAAAATGCTGGTTTTTCCTCTTGTAAAGGAGTAGGAAATTTAGATTGATTATTTTCATGGTTGGTAATTACAACTTTTTCAACAGGAACAACAGTTGTATTGTTATTGGTTTTTTGATTTGGATTATTATCTATTATTTTTGTTTTTTGGTTGTTTTCTTCAGAAATAGTTCGCTCAATTGTATTGCTAATATTAACTTGACTAAAAAGTAAGTTAGCTCCAAATAGTAAAAATAAAAATGTAAAAAGAGTTTTCATAATAATTAATTTTATACTTTTTGTAAGTGGTTTAGCGTTGAAAAAAACGCTTGTAGGATATTCACTTTAAGTATTTAAACTTACTTTTGATAAGTAAAAATACAAAACAATTTATGATATTTAACATGTATGGCTTATTTTGTTATAATTTTTTTTTAACAAAGTGGTAATCCTATCGATTTATAAAACAAATAATTATGAATAAAAAACTAACCAACCAGCTCTTTTTCCTTGCCTTTATTGAAGGTGGAGCAGTAATGTGTGTGGAGTTGTGTAGTGCAAAAATTTTATCACCATATTTTGGAACCTCTATTTATGTATGGGCAGCTGTTTTGGGTATTACGCTTACTGCATTAATGGTAGGTTATTATTTAGGTGGGTTTTTATCGTCGAAAAACAAAAAGGTCAACTTAATTTATTGGATGATGTTAATAGCAGGTTGTTTACTTACCTTAACGCCTTTTATAAGTAAAGAGGTTCTGCCCATTACCATCAATTTTAATTTATTGTTGGGGACAGTGGTTTCTCTGTTAAGCTTTTTGTTTTTGCCTTTGATTTTATTTGGTGCAACATCGCCATTACTTATTAATTTTTTAACCAATCAAGCCGATGAGTCGGGTAAGAGTAGCGGTACGGTTTACGCTGTATCTACATTTGGTGGTATTATTACTACTTTTTTAGTGGGGTTTTATACCTTACCTACTTTTGGAATTCAAAAAACACTTTATTTTTATGGGTTGTTGG
>CAYJMI010000116.1:0-10243 GCA_964371285.1 uncultured Vicingus sp.
TTTGTCTTACTGTACTCATGCAACAAAGATATGAAAATTCAGTTATGGTTTGACTTGTTGCAAATTTGAATGTTTAAACTTTTGACTAAATAATTTATACCTTTGCCCCTAATGAAAGACTTCGCCAAAATATTGGTTTATACCCTAAAGTACAAGACTTATGCAGGATTAAACATCCTTTTTAATATATTTTCTGTTATTTTTGATTTGCTTTCGTTGTTGCTTTTTATTCCTTTTTTAAATTTATTATTTACTGAGCCTGAAATAGTAACCCAAAAACCTACGTTTGCTTTTACTAAAGAATTTTTTCAAGATTATTTTAATTTCACGTTAAGCTCATTTATTAAGGGCAACGACAAATTAGATGCATTACTTTTTGTTTGTATTACAGTCGGCGTATTGTTTTTGCTAAAAAATGTTTGTCGTTATTTAGCCATGTATTTTATTGGCGTGATAAGAACAGGTGTAATTCGAGATATTCGTCGAGATATTTATTATAAACTTTTGGCCTTACCATTGTCTTTTTATTCGGAAGAGAAAAAAGGAGATATTTTAGCACGAATCACCAACGATGTACAAGAAATAGAATGGTCGATTTTGAGTTCGCTCGAAATGATTTTTAGAGAACCACTTACTATTATTTTGTCTATTGCAACCATGGTGGTAATTAACCCATCTTTAACTTTGTTTTCTTTAATTCTTTTACCTATTAGTGGTTTGGTGATTGGCAGGTTGGGAAAAAGCTTAAAACGTTCTTCTTCAAAAGCCCAACAAGAAATGGGGGCATTGCTTTCTAATGTCGAAGAAACACTTACTGGATTGAGAATAATAAAAGCCTTTAATGCTGAAAATTCCTCTAAATATAAGTTTGACGAGATTAACGAAAACTACAACCGATACTCCTTAAAAATGACTAGAAAACGTGATTTAGCTTCACCCTTGAGTGAGTTTTTAGGTTCCATGGTTATGGTGGCGTTGGTTTTTTATGGCGGAAGTTTGGTATTAACCAATCCTGTTAAATTTTCGGGTGGTGAATTTATTGGTTACATCATTATTTTTGGGAAACTGATTGCTCCAGTAAAAGCATTTACCACAGCTTATAGCAATGTTCAAAAGGGTGCTGCTTCTGCAGATAGAGTAAACATGATTATGCATGCCGAAAATAATATTACAGAAGTTTCCAATCCACATATTTTTACTCAATTTACTGATAAAATAGAATACCGAAATGTTTCGTTTGCTTATGGAAACGAACCAGTTTTGAAGAATTTGAATTTTACCATCGAAAAAGGCAAAACGATTGCTTTGGTTGGCGAATCAGGTGGTGGAAAATCTACTTTAGCCGATTTATTGCCACGTTTTTACGATGTTACCGATGGAGAATTGTTGATTGACGGAATAAATGTAAAACAAGCCTCGTTAAAAAGTGTGCGTAGTTTAATGGGTGTGGTAACTCAAGAAAGTATTTTATTTAATGACACTATTTTTAACAACATAGCTTTTGGTATGGATGCTACCGCAGCACAAGTTATTGAAGCAGCAAAAATTGCCAATGCTCACCAATTTATTGTTGAGCTAGAAAATGGTTACGATACCAACATAGGTGATAGAGGTGGCAAACTTTCGGGTGGTCAACGCCAACGAATTAGTATTGCCAGAGCGGTATTAAAAAACCCTCCAATTTTAATTTTAGATGAAGCTACTTCTGCTTTAGATACTGAGTCGGAAAAACTGGTACAAGATGCGTTGTACAATTTGATGAAAAACAGAACTTCGGTAGTTATTGCTCACCGTTTGTCGACCATACAATATGCCGATGAAATTTTAGTATTGGTAAAAGGTGAAATTGTTGAACGTGGCACTCACTCCGATTTACTCTGCAAAAATGGGGTTTACAAAAAACTATCTGACTTGCAGACTTTTGCTAGTTAATACAACAACATATTCGGATAAATTTCTAAATGTGTTTTTTTGATATTTTTGTACAACACCTCTTTTAACTCGTCAGTATTTATTTTTTTAAATGCAGAAATATAAACGGTTGGATACGTGTTTTTGCTCATCCACATTTTTTTCAAATCTTCTAACGAATAATTTTCTTTTGTGGAAGGCGTTAAATCGTCAGCATCTTTTTTATCGTAGGTAAAAGCATCAATTTTATTAAATACCATTATCATTGGTTTGTCTAAAGCTTTTAAATCGTTTAAAGTTTCGTTCACTACATTTATTTGGTCTTCAAAATCAGAGTGGGAAATATCTACTACATGCACCAAAACATCTGCTTCACGTACTTCATCCAACGTAGATTTAAACGATTCGACCAAATGATGAGGCAATTTTCTGATAAAACCAACCGTATCCGTTAGTAAAAAAGGCAAATTATCAATTACTACTTTTCGAATGGTGGTATCAAGGGTGGCGAACAATTTGTTTTCAGCAAACACATCCGATTTACTCAACATGTTCATTAAGGTTGATTTTCCCACGTTGGTATAACCTACCAAAGCCACACGAACCATTTGTGTACGTTGTTTTCGTTGGGTAGCTTTTTGCCGGTCAATATCCTTAAGACGCTCTTTAAGTAAGGCTATTTTTGTCAAGATTATTCGTCTATCTGTCTCTATTTGGGTTTCACCTGGCCCACGTAAACCAATACCACCTTTTTGTCGCTCCAAGTGAGTCCACATTCGAGTCAATCGTGGCAATAAATATTGACATTGTGCTAATTCTACCTGAGTTCGTGCATTTGATGTTTGAGCTCTACTTGCAAAAATATCTAAGATTAAGCTGCTTCTATCCAATACTTTTATTTCAAGCACTCGTTCAATATTTCTTGCTTGTGATGGAGATAATTCATCATCAAAAATAATAACGTGAACCTCATTTTCTTGAGAAAATTTTAAAATCTCCTCTAACTTTCCTTTTCCAACAAAGGTTTTTGGATCAGGATGTGGTAATTTTTGAGTATAACGTTTTACTTCAATCGCTCCAGCTGTTTCAGCTAAAAAAGAAAGTTCATCTAAATATTCTTTTAGTTGAGCTTCGTCTTGGTTTTGTGTAATAACACCAACCAATACAGCTTTTTCTTGAATTGCTTCGTTAGTAATATGAAATTTATCTTTCATTTTTTATTTACTAATACATTCCCGCACCTAATAAGGTTGGTTTAATTAATCCAGCCCACAAAATAAATACAAAAGCTATGGTATAAAAAATGGCTCCTTTTTTAAATTTTAGTTCACTGGTTGCAGCTTTTTTAGATAAAACTCTACCTAAAGTGATAGCTACAATAGCAATTAACATGATAGAGCCATGTTCTACGACCCAAAATCTTGAAGCACCATTTTTCATCGCTTCAGCCATGCCAACGATTTTAGGGCTAACAAAATACATGATAATTCCAAAAATTAACTGTAAGTGAGTTACACTTAATAAAATTAAAGCAATAAGATTATCGCTTTTGTTGTATTCTTTTTTTCCAAACCAGCCAGCAAATGATTTTATAATAGCAAGAACAAGAAAGATGATAACCAACCATCTAAATCCTGAATGAGCGTGTAACATTCCATTGTACATAATTTTTATTTTTTTAAGTTAGGTAGTGTTTATCAATAAAGTCGAGAGGATGAACTTTACTGTTCGAGTTCGAGGCTTTCGAAGTTTTGAAAATCAGGAGTTTACTGTTGTAAATGACTGATTTTTAAAACAAGAATAACGAAGAAATCGGACAGTATAGACAGACTCTAAGTAGGCAAATTTAATTAAAAATTGGGGGATTATAACACTCCTAAAAATTAATACTAGAATCCATTTCTACAATTGTATAACATAAAAAGTTATTTTTGAAGCAATTAATATTCTTCAACTTATGATAAGATTTATTTTAGTATGTTTTCTTTTTAGCAATTTAATCTTTGCTCAAGCACAAGAAACCTTTATAACCAACGGCACAAAGAATAAAATTCAAAATTACTACGCCTTTAAAAATGCAACCATTTTTATCGATTATCAAACCAAAATTGAAAACGGTGTTTTAGTTATCAAAGAAGGAAAAATAGTTGAAGTAGGGGAAGCAAAAGCTGTAAAAATTCCGGCAAATGCTGTAGTTTATGATGTAAAAGGCAAATTTATTTATCCTTCGTTAATTGATATTTATACTGATTATGGGATGCCTAAAGCTGAGAAAGAAGGCAGAGAACGTTTTTCTCAACAATTTGAAACAGAAAAAAAAGGTGCGTACAATTGGAATCAAGCAGTGCATCCAGAAGTAGAATCGGGGCTACTGTTTGCGGTTGACAATATAAAAGGAGAAGAACTTCGAAAATTGGGTTTTGGAACAGTTTTAACCCATCAACAAGATGGAATTGTTAGGGGAACCTCGGCATTAGTAACTCTTGCTAACGACCAAGCAAATCAAGTGATGATAAATGATAAAGTGGCTTCACATTTATCGTTTAACAAAGGCTCTTCTACACAAGATTATCCAGGCTCGTTAATGGGAGCAATTGCATTAATTCGACAAACGTATTACGATGTAGATTGGTATTTTAACAATAAAAATTTACCAGAATATAACATTTCATTAGCAAAAATGATGGAGAATTGGGAGTTACCTTCCATTTTTGAAGTGCAAGATAAATTAGACATTTTACGTGCCGACAAAATTGGTGATGAGTTTGAGATGCAATACATTTTTAAAGGAGTTGGTGATGAATATGAACGAATTAACGAAATTAAAACAACAGGTGGTAAGTTAATTGTGCCTGTAAATTATCCTGAGGCTTACGAAGTTACAGACCCTTACGCAGCCATGTTGATTCCTTTTTCAGAGTTAAAAAAATGGGAATTTGCTCCTTACAATTTGGGGATTATTGCTAAAAATCAAGTAGAATTTGCCATCACAACTGCAGGATTAAAAGAAACAAAAGTGTTTTTTGAAAATTTGAGAAAAGCCATCAAAAATGGTTTGTCGGAACAAGATGCTCTTAAAGCTCTTACCTATTCTCCAGCAAATTTTGTTAAAGCTTATGACAAAGTAGGTAGCCTAGAAAAAGATAAATTGGCGAATTTTATTATTACTTCGAACAACTTGTTTGACGAAAAAAATAGTATTCATGAAAATTGGATTAAAGGGACAAAGTACATTATTAACGACTACAATATTCTTGATATTCGTGGAAATTACAACCTAAAAATAGCCGAAAAAGTTTATCCAATAAAAATTAAAGGAGAATTAGAAAGCCCCACCGGAGAAATTCAATTCATCAACAAAAATGATAGCGGAAAGGTTGATACGACAAAAATCACTGTGAATATTAAACTACAAGCTAACAATGTTTCAATAAACTTTAATCCAAACGATGAGTTTTCAAAAAACACCATCCGTTTAAGTGGTTATGTAAATTACAATGGGGTGATTTGGGAAGGGAAAGGGCAACTTGCCAATGGCGAATGGTTGAATTGGTCGGCAATAAAAGGCGAAAACGCTAAAGAAGATAAAAACAAAACGGATACAGCGAAAACCGACTCCGTTGTAGTTCCAAAAATGTATTACCCCAATATGAGTTTTGGTTTTGATTCCATACCAAAATCAAAAACTATTTTAATCAAAAATACCACCGTTTGGACCAATGAAGCAGATGGAATTTTAAAAAATACCGATGTGCTTTTAAAAGACGGAAAAATAGTTCAAATAGGTAAAGATTTGGTTGCTGACAGTGCTTTGGTTGTGGACGGAAAAGACAAACACCTAACCGCCGGAATTATTGACGAGCACTCGCACATAGCCATAAGCAGAGGTGTTAACGAATGTACACAGACTGTGACTGCCGAAGTAAGTATTGCTGATGTAGTAGATTGCGACGACATCAATATTTATCGCCAATTGGCTGGTGGTGTCGTGGCTTCTCAGTTGTTGCATGGTTCATGTAACCCTATTGGCGGACAATCGGCATTAATAAAGTTGAAATGGGGAAGTAGCCCAGAAGAAATGAAAATAAAAGATACCGACGGTTTTATCAAATTTGCATTAGGCGAAAATGTTAAACAATCCAATTGGGGAGCATTTAACCGTTCTCGTTTTCCTCAAACCCGAATGGGTGTTGAACAAGTATATTACGATGCTTTTATTCGTGCAAAAGAATACCAAAAAACTTGGGATGCTTTTGCAACACTTACCCCACAAGCAAAAACAAATAGCTATGCTCCACGTATCGATTTAGAGATGGAAACCTTAAACGAAATCTTAAATAAAGAACGTTTTATTTCTTGCCATTCTTATGTACAATCGGAAATTAACATGTTGATGCACGTTGCCGATTCGATGAAATTTACAGTAAATACCTTTACCCACATTTTAGAAGGTTATAAAGTAGCCGATAAAATGAAAGCACACGGTGCTGGAGGCTCAACTTTTTCTGATTGGTGGGCTTATAAATTTGAGGTAAATGATGCTATTCCTTACAATGCAGCCATCATGAATAAACAAGGAATTGTTACAGCGTTAAATTCTGACGATGCCGAGATGGGTCGTCGTTTAAATCAGGAGGCAGGGAAAACGGTAAAATATGGCGGAGTTAGCGAAGAAGAAGCTCTGAAAATGGTAACCTTAAATCCTGCTAAATTGTTACATCTCGATGAACAAATGGGAAGTATTAAAGTAGGCAAAAGTGCCGATGTGGTATTGTGGACAGCCAATCCATTATCGATTTATGCAACCGTAGATAAAACCATTATTGAAGGAGTAATCTATTTTGATAGAGCAAACGACGAACTGTTGCAAAAGAAATTTGCTGCGGAAAAAAATACATTGATTGAAAAAATGCTTGAGGTAAAAAAAGCTGGAGGTAAAACTCAAAAACCTCAAGCAAAACCAAAACACAGTTATCACTGCGATACGGTTGGGGAGTAAATCCCCTCCTTACCTCCCCGAAGGGGAGGTGAATTCCCCTCTTGAGAGGGGTTAGGTGTGTGTGAAACAAATTAAATACTTTGCAAAAACAATAAATATGAAAACCATGAATAAAACAAAACATATTATACTTCTAGCATTAATTATAAATTTCCAATTTCTAATTTCTAATTCCTTTGCACAAGTTGAAACCCCAGCTCCAGCTCAAACCAAATCCATTTTATTGATGAATGGCGTTGCTCATATAGGTAACGGAAGTGTTATTGAAAATTCAGTTATCGCTTTTAAAGAAGGCAAACTGACGATGGTTGCCGATGCTCGTGTGGTAAAAATTGACCCAAAAGCATTCGACACCATTATAAATATACAAGGAAAACACGTCTATCCGGGGTTTATAGCTCCTAACTCTACCTTGGGTTTGGTAGAAATTGATGCAGTTAGAGCCAGCGACGACCAAAATGAAACAGGAAATTTTACCCCTCATGTTCGTTCGTTAATTGCTTATAATGCCGAATCGAAAATTACCACTACTGTTAGGAGTAATGGTGTGTTAATGGCACAAGTAACACCAAGAGGAAATGTGGTTTCTGGCACTTCTTCAATTGTTCAGTTTGATGCATGGAACTGGGAAGATGCAGCGTATAAAAAAGAAGACGGAATTCATGTAAATTGGCACCGAATGTATAATCCTTGGACAGGAAAAGCCAATGAAAAATATAGTGAAAATGTAAATGAACTTAAAACCTTTTTTGCTGATGCTTTGGCTTACTCGAAGGTGGCTGAATATCCTGAAAAAAACCTGCGTTTCGAATCTATGAGAGGGTTGTTTAATGGTACTCAAACCCTGTATATTCATACCAATTATGTAAAAGAAATTACAGATGCAGTTTATTTTGCAAAGGCTTACGACATTAAAAAAGTAGTTCTTGTTGGTGGTTATGATGCTTGGATGGTGGCTGATATGCTAAAAGATAATAATGTTGCAGTCATGTTAAAAAGAGTTCACGATTTGCCAATAAATCAAGATGATGATGTGTATTTGCCATACAAATTACCAAAAAAATTAATGGATGCAGGAGTGTTGTTTTGTTTAGAAAATGCGGGTGATATGGAAGCCATGAATACACGAAATTTACCTTTTTTAGCAGGAACTACAGTTGCTTATGGATTAACCAAAGAACAAGCCTTACAAATAATCACTTTAAATACTGCTAAAATATTGGGTATTGATGCAACTTGTGGTAGCCTTGAGCCTGGAAAAGATGCTACCTTGTTTATCTCTACAGGAGATGCTTTAGACATGAAAACCAACAACGTGGAACAAGCTTTTATCCAAGGCAGAGAAATAGATTTGGACAACCACCAAAAGAAATTGTTTAAAAAATATAGCGAAAAATATGAGTCAAAATAAAAGCAAAAAAAGCAGGAAGAATTCTCCCTGCTTTTAACCTTAACCAATTATTAAAATTACTGAGCAGCAATTTTAAATTTAATGGTGAATTCGTCATGAATTGCTTTATCACCTAAACCTTCAAAAAATTTACCAGAACCGTATTTAATATCGTATAAAGTTCTATCAATATTTACCTCTGCAAAAGCAGCTAATTTACCATCTTTAATTTCCATTTTAGTAGTAAATTCAATAGGTTTGGTAATTCCTTTAATGGTTAAATTACCTGAAACGATAGAGTTACCATCTTTTCCAGCAGTAACTTTTAAAATGTCTAACGTAGCAGTTGGATTATCTTTAACACCAAAAAAATCAGGTGAGTTTAAATGGCCAATTAATTTATCGGCATATTCTCCTTGCATATCAGTACAAGTTATAGTA
Source organism: uncultured Vicingus sp. (assembly GCA_964371285.1). GTDB lineage: Bacteria > Bacteroidota > Bacteroidia > Flavobacteriales_E > Vicingaceae > Vicingus. The sequence goes on from CAYJMI010000116.1 coordinate 8,742, forward strand.
CTCATATCAATAACTACAGTACCTTTTTCTAAAACACCATCGTGCAAATACAAGGTGCCTTCTTTAATGGTTATTCCGCCAGTGTGTTGACCAGTAACTTTTTTACCAATCCATTCTACTGAACTCACTTTAGTGTCAATTTTTAATTCGTTAGTGTTACCTGCATTCACAGTAAATACTGTAGCCACTGCAACAGCTATACTTAAAATAATTTTTTTCATAGTTATAAATTTAAAATTCAATGCAAATGTATGTATATACATTTAATGTTTATACATTTTAACAAAAAATTAACGAAATAGTTTAGTAAGTAATTAAATTACAAATAGTTAAAATAAATACACGATTGATTAATTTCTATAGGATGGTTCTAAAAATTGGGTTTTTAACAACACACCCCTACCCCTCTTAAGTAGAAGGGAAGACAACTGTTAATTTTTAGACCCCTCCTATACTATACACTAAACACCAGTAACTAAACACCAAAACTCACTTCACTTTCTTTTTCCAAACTTGGTATTTGTAAACGATATTGTTCGTGTCAATGTAATAAATATGTTCAATTTCAACTACTTTTTTAGGTTTGGTTTCAGGTGTAATTGTTTTATTACCATAATATTCTTCAATGGTGGTATAAATATAGGCTTCAGCATTTTCAAAAAGTTTAATTTTTTTGGCTACCCCTTTTTCTTTAATCAATTGGGTTTTGGTTTTTCCTACCAACGGACTTGAATAGGTAATGGGTCCTTTAGGTGAACAGCTAAAAAATAATAAGGTTATCAATAGGAAATAGAAAAACTTCATCAGATAAAGGTATAAAAAGAAATGAAACTACAAAATAACTATTGTTTTGTTTCTTGTTCAATAATTTTCTCTTTAATTGGAGAGGTATCCAGTTTTAATTCTTTAATTCCCGGAATTAATAGTTGTGCAACTTTTTCGATGGGTTGATATAACAAAGAAGCTTCCTTTTTTTCGGGAGTTATAAATTCTATTTCATTATTAAAAACATTTATCAAATTAAGAATAACACTTAAAATAAAAGCAAATTTTAAAACACCAAAAACTAATCCCAACAATCTGTTAACCAAACCTAAAGCAGCTTTTTTTAATACACTTTGCAATAATTTGGCAAGCAAAAAAACCGCAACAACAATGATAATAAAGACTACTGAAAAGGAGATTAATGGCATTAATTTTTCTGAAATATCAAACAGTTTGCTCAAGTATTCAGCCGATAAGTAGGAAAATTTTAAACCTCCCCAAACACCTAACCCTAAAGCAACAAACGAAGCAACTTCCAATACAAAACCTTTGGTAAAACCTTTGTAAGCCCCCCAAAGTAATGGAATAACAAAAATGATGTCGAAAAAATTCATAACACACAAATTTACAGACACTCTTTAATTTGAGAATTTGTAAAATATTTTTTTATTAAAATCATATTGTTTATACTCTATATAAACCCCTTGTGCATTTAGTAGAATTTTTAATAAAAAAGG
>CAYJMI010000117.1:0-9571 GCA_964371285.1 uncultured Vicingus sp.
AATAACAGGTTTTGTACGACCAAGCAAATTGAACTTTTGGATAACGAGTTTCAAATGCACGTTTTGCCGCTTTATAGTTTTCTCTGATTTTTGCTTCGGAATAAACAAACAATGGAGAACCAAATTCTTTTATTAAATCTTGAATATTAGCACCGTTTATATTCGTAAATGGCGACCATTCAGTTCTTTTACCAAATTTGTTGGTTACACCTGAATTTAATGGTCTTATTAAAGGTCTTTCGTATGTTTTTTTTATCGTTTTCATATGTAGATATTTATTGTTTTTTATATGTCATATGGAATACGCCATGTTATCTTCATCACATTTTGTGTGCTTCGGCACGTGGCTATTTCATGAAGTGTGTTTTATTTTAATTTCTAATCTCTAATTGTATTTACAACTCTCCAAAGGTGGAGATTTTCTCAAATTCGTTCATATCAACAATCAAGTCGTATGCGTATCTGATAAACATTTTACCTACTTCGTATTTGGTTTGTGGTTTATAGGGCAATCCTAATGCTATGTTAACTACATTTTCTACCTGATTTTGCCCTGCACCAACCGGCAAATAACACCATGCCGGGAAACGCGGATTGATTTCAATTAAGTAATATTCATCCTCAACCGTTTTCATTACTTCCAACTCAAAAGGGCCATTCCACTTGGTTTCTTTTACCAGTTTTTTGGTAATACTGATGAGGTTTTTATCCGAAATGGTAACTCCTGCCCAGGCTTTTCCTTTATCGGTAATGTACAGTTTTCGCATCGGTACGGCACCAACTAAATTTCCTTTTCCATCGCCAACACCGCAAATGTTTACTTCGGTTCCTCTAACAAATTCTTGAACTAAAATAGGTAAACCCCATTCGGCACTTATTTTGTTAAAATGTTGTGTGGCTTGATCTGCCGAATAAGCTATTTTCGCATCATAAAACTTCCCTTTAATTACCAATGGAAAACCAAAATCGTTTACCATTGCAGGAATTTCCCGGATGGTAAAAGCTTGTTTTGCAAAAGGCACTTTTATACCGTGTTTTTTACCGTATTCATAAAGATTTACTTTGTTTCTTGCCTCAAATTGTTCCATGGTAGGAATTAACATTTTAATGCCCAATTCTTTATCCAGTTTGCTTTCCAGCTTTATAAAGTTAAAAAGTTCGGCATCAAAATTTGGAAATAAAAAGTCAATATTCTCTACTTCATTAATGTAGCTAAACCGTTCAAACATTGCCTCTGTACCTGCCGAAGGAAAAGGAACCTGATACACCTTATCTACCAAATTGTGCATGTAAATCCCGGGTTCTAAAGCTTCGTAGCTTAAGCCTATTATCCTAACGTTAAAGCTTTTTGCTTCACGCAAGGCTCTAATAACAGGCACACCCGGACCAGGACTGTCAATTGCATTAAGTCCTGTTACAGCAATGGTAAAAGTTGGTTTTTTTTCAACTTTTTTCATGTTTTTAGTTTATTAATTTGTAGTTACTTAACATGATTTTAAAATCATACAAGTCTTTTTCTACCGATGATTCATCAATAGCATATTCATTGGTAAGATGTTTTATGATATCTTCATCTTTTTTTTCTTTTTGCAATAATTTGAATATTTCTACTCCAATCGGATTTAACGAGTAACTGTCGCCAGAAGATGGATTGAATAAAAACCCTGAATCACTGATGGCAATATCTTTTTTTAATTTCATGGTAGTTATTTTTTGAGATGATACAAATGTATGTTTGATGTTGTTTAAATTGATATAGAATTTAGTTTAAATTGTATAAGATTTAGAGTAATAAATTTTCTATTGGTACTCTGTATTTATTTGGATTTTCTTTAAATTTTGAAATGGTTATTCCTGTTGTTTTTTTAAACTGATTACTTAAATAGTGTACACTGCTGTAGCCCAACATAAAAGATATTTCACTCACTGTAAACTCTCCGTGTGTGAGCATTTCTTTGGCTTTTTCAATTTTTAATAAAATGATGTATTTTTCTAAAGTTGACTTGGTGTGCTTTTTAAATACTTTACTCAATTTATCGTATGGGAGTTGTAGTTTTTCGCTAATGTAATCGGAGTTACGAATTAAGGAATTGGTGTTGTAACTGTAAAAAATAAGCTCAACAGCTGCTTGTTTTATTTTTTCAGTCAACAATTGATCTACTTCAAGAATGGGTTCAAAACCAATGTTTCGTAATTCCTTTATAATGGTTTGTTCTTTAATTGTTGAATGATCGAAGTTTAAATTTACCTCGCCAATTCGTACCTGATTTACAGAAACACCTTTTAATAACGATAGTTTTAGCTGTATCAATTGAATACAACTGTTACTTAACATGTTTTTTAAATAGTATGTTTTATTTTGTGACATTTACGATTGTAAATCTATTCACAAATTAACTTACAAGCAATGATATTATTTGATAAGGTTGTTTTTTTGAAAAATATTTTGCGTTAAATAATGTTAAATACAACATTAGACGGGCTTTAAAACTGACGGATTGTGGTTACTTCTGCTCGTGGTCGGACACGTAGGTTGTAAAAAAACTTTATATTTGTGTTATGAAAAGAATATCACTAAGCCCTTCGCTAAAAAGCCAACGCTTCAGCTTAGTGCTTACATGGGGAATAACGTTTTCGTAGTTGCCGCAGGGCGGGTTCGGAGACGAAAGATACAGATTTCCCCTTTACATTCCAAACGAAGACGCAAACACATTCACCATTACAAATCACTACTAGCCTTGCGTGCAACTACGTGTTATGCCCAGTGCTATTCTGGACGTTCAAATACTTTCAATATATTTATTTTGCTCTTATAGTTCTTTTTTAAACTTTTATTTACTACCGAATATGCAAATAGGACTTGTTCGATGATGTCCTCTAACTTTGGGATTTCAAGTGAGTCATTCGCTTTTGGAGAAATGGATTTTATATTTTTAAGATTTATTGTACCACTGCCAATTTCAAGACCCGAATCTAAAAATGAATATTCAATATGATGATTATAGTAATGATATTTATTAAATGATTTCTGGCCAACTTTGTGTTTGCAAATCGCATTAATGAAGTCAAACAATTCTTGGGTACTGAAACTAGCTTTCGGATTAGTCAACATCTTTCTAGCTGAGTCTTGATCTCCTCCCTCCAAAAGCTCAATGAAATTCTGAAAGTCCGTAATTATTTCAGAAACAATTAACAAAATTCTAGTGTAGTGTCTAAATAGTGCTGAACGGTATCCTTTTTTAGTAAAATCATATTTATCGAAGTTCGTGTCCCTCAACAGATCCGTTATGTGTGTGTTCCATTCAGCAATAGAACAAAAAAAACTGTTGTGCATACCGTTGGTAACAAAATTTGTCTGCCAGGAACACTCAATTGTATCATATGTCACATCATTGATATGTCGTTTTCTCTTGGTCTGTTTTAACCACAATCTTAAACAAGACTGTCGAGTTTTCTTAAATTTCATTCTTTGTTAGCATTGGGCATAACTTACTTATATGTGTGATAAAACTACACAAAACCTACCAAAACAGGTTGGCTTTGTGTAGTTTTGGTTACATAATATTTCGTATAAAAGTAGACTAAAATTCATCATAAATCGTCGAATGGAGATTTGATTTTTGAACTTAGTAATAATTTGAATTAAAAAATTTGGATTTAAAAATAAAAACCTACTTTTGCCGTCCAATAAAAAGGTCATGTTCAGAAATGGAATTATAAACATGCTCTCTTTAACGCTCAAAATAAAACGATAAAAAAATTAAAAACAATGGCAAAAAAAAAAGAAACGGCTGCAAAAGCCAAACCTGCAACTAAAAAACCAGCGAGCAAACCTGCAGCTGAAAAAAAAGCAACCCCAGTAAAAAAAGAAGTTAAGGAAGTAAAAGCTGAAGTAGTAGCTAAAAAAGTAGATGCTCCTGTTAAGGAAGTAGCTAAAAAAGAAGCTCGTGCTAAAATTGTTACACCTACAGCTACTGAAGTTGTTGCTGAAGTTAAAGTAGAAAAACCAGTGGTTAAAAAAACACCATCGGCTAGTGTAAAAACTTCCGACATTAAACCTTTATCAGATTTTGATTGGGATAGAATTGGTAAATACGAAGATACTTACACGGCTTCGGAAAAACAATCGATGCAAGAAGTGTACGACGAAACCTTGAAATCTATTGCTGAGCAAGAAGTTTTAATGGGAACAGTTGTAGCAAAAACGAATAGAGAAGTAGTGGTAAATATTGGCTACAAATCGGAAGCTGTTATTACCATTTCTGAATTTAGATATAACCCAGATTTAAAACCTGGTGACCAAGTAGAAGTATTTGTTGTTAATCCAGAAGATAAAAACGGTCAATTAATATTATCACACGCTAGAGCCCGTTCACTTAAAGCTTGGGATAGAGTTAATGAAGTGTTGGCTTCTCAAGAAATTATTAAAGGTTACGTTAAATGCAGAACCAAAGGTGGTTTAATTGTAGATGTATTCGGTATCGAAGCATTTTTACCGGGTTCTCAAATTGATGTTAAACCAATTAGAGATTACGATGTTTATGTTGATAAAACAATGGAATTTAAAGTGGTGAAAATCAACAAAGAATTTAAAAACATTGTGGTTTCACACAAAGCATTAATTGAAGCTGAATTAGAACAACAAAAAACACAAATTATTTCTAAATTAGAAAAAGGACAAGTATTAGAAGGAACTGTTAAAAACATTACTTCTTACGGTGTATTTATCGATTTAGGTGGTGTTGATGGTTTAGTTCACATTACAGATTTATCTTGGAGCAGAATTAATCATCCGGAAGAAATTTTGACGTTAGACCAAAAATTAAATGTGGTTATTCTTGATTTTGATGATGATAAAAAACGTATTGCTTTAGGTATTAAACAATTACAAGAACATCCTTGGGATAAATTAGATGCTAAATTAGCTGTTGGCGATACTGTAAAAGGTAAAGTGGTTGTTGTTGCTGATTATGGTGCATTTATCGAAGTTATTCCTGGTGTAGAAGGTTTAATTCACGTATCAGAAATTACTTGGAGTAACCATTTAAAACCAGCTCAAGAATTCTTTAAAGTTGGCGATGAAGTAAATGCTCAAATCTTAACTTTAGATAGAGAAGAAAGAAAAATGTCGTTAGGCGTTAAACAATTGGCTAAAGACCCATGGGAAGGTATTGAAGCTAAATATGGCGTTCAATCTAAACACACAGGAAAAGTTACCAACATCTCTGATTTTGGTGTTTTTGTTGAACTTGAACAAGGTGTTGATGGTTTAATTCATATTTCTGATTTATCATGGTCTAAAAAAATCAATCATCCATCAGAATTAACGAAAGTTGGTGAAAAAATGGACGTAGTAATTTTAGAAATAGATAGAGAAAACAGAAGATTAAGTTTAGGACACAAACAATTGGAAGAAAATCCATGGGATGTATTCGAAACAGTATTTACTGAAGGTTCAACTCACGAAGGTACGATAACTGAAATTACTGCTAAAGGTTTAGCAATTGTTTCGTTACAATACGGAGTGGAAGGAATAGCTACTAAAAAGAACATTGAAAAAGAAGATGGTTCGTTAGCAAAAGTTGACGAAAAACTAAGTTTCAAAGTAATAGAGTTTAACAAAAATGCTAAGAAAATAGTTTTATCACATACGCAATTATTTAAAGATGCGGAAGTTGAAGAAAAATCTTCTACACCAGCTTCATCTTCACCAAAAGCTAAAGGAAAAGCGAAACCACAATCACAAGGTGAAACTACTTCAAAAGCAGTGAAGAAAAACAATGACGCTATGGAGAAATCTACATTGGGCGACATAGGTGCTTTATCTGCATTAAAAGCTAGTTTAGAAAAAGGAGAAAAATAAATTTCTTTTTTTATCATACATGAAGAGTCCTAAGAAATTAGGACTCTTTTTTTTGTCTCAATTACTCCATTTAAAAAATTTTAACTTATATTTGTTTGTTAAACAAAAATTTAACATCCCATTACACCTAAATTTGAGATAACATGTTCATTTTGCGTATTCTACAACTATTTATTTTGGTATTTATTTTTACATTAAACGTAAGTTCTCAGACAACACCAACCTTAACTAAAACAATGTATTCATACACTTTTAGCGGTGTCAATTCTACTTCAAACATTGAAAATTTAACCAATGAAGTTTCTAATCTTAAAGGTGTAACTACCTGTAAACCTGTTCTAAAACTTGAACAAAATATGGGTCAATTAATTGTTGTAGTAGAAGAATATACAAGGTCTTCAGAAGGTGAGGAGATGTTTGAGCCAACTGACTTAAAAAAAATCATCATTAAAAATGGATTAATTCCTAATGAATTAACAACCGAAGAACTAAAAAACTAAAATCCATTTTATCAATCTTACATTATTACCATGAAGTTACGTTACTTTTTTACTGTTTTATTTGTTGTTATTTTTTCAATTAACAAACTCTTTGCTCAGGCAGATAACTGTTCTGGAGCAACGTTGATTAGTGTAACTGCCAACTGTTCGAGCCCAACCAATGGAACTACAATAGGTGCTACACAAAATATTCCGGGTTGTGTGGGTAATGCTGATGATGATGTTTGGTATCAATTTGTAGCTACAGCAACAAGCCATCAAATTACAGTTGTTGCTAGTGCCAGCTTCGACCCTGTGGTACAATTATTTTCAAGTGTTTGTGCTACATTAAGTACTATTTCTTGTATGGATGCCACCTTTACAGGACAAAATGAAGTAATCAACGCAACAGGTTTAACCATTGGTGCTACTTATCGGATTAGAGTTTATCATTATGGAGTAGGTTCTGGTTCAGGTACATTTACCATTTGTATTACCAATCCACCTCCAGCACCAAGTAATGATGCATGTGGAGGAGCAGTAAACTTATTAGTAAATATAGTTTGTTCTAATACTGCTGGAACTACAATTGGAGCAACTCAATCGTTTGTTGGTTGTGCTGGTACTGCCGATGATGATGTGTGGTACAGTTTTACTGCTGTAAATTCTACTGCTACAATAACTGTTGACCCATCTGTTTCTATGGATGCTGTTATTCAATTGTATTCAGGTGCTTGTGGCACATTAACTTCTATACAATGTGCTGATTTAGGTTTTACGAATGGAAATGAAGTAATAAGTGCCGTAGGTTTATCTGTTGGGTCAACTTATTTTATAAGAGTTTATGATTATTACAGTGGAGGTGGAGGTACTTTTGATATTTGTGTTACTGGTCCATCAGCTTCTCCAATACCTACAAATGATGAACCTTGCAACGCTATTGCTTTGCCAAACCCAACTTCTGCATGTAGTTATTTGCAATTTACAACCGTAGGTGCAACGGCATCAATGGGTGCACCTACTCCTGCAACTTGTGCTGGAGGTTCAGCACCTTTTCAAGGAGGATTTAATGCTACAACCTCCGATGTTTGGTTTAGTGTGGTAATTCCTGCCAACGGACAAATAACCATTATGGCTCAACCAGGATTTGGAATAAATGATGCTGCAATGGCATTGTATAGTGGAGCTTGTGGAGCTTTATCTCAAGTAACCTGTTCTGATGACTACAATTATCCAGGAGCTGCAAATGATTTCAAACCTTACATCAATGCCACTGGTTTAACTCCTGGTGCTACATATTATATTCGCTATTGGCGGTATAATACTGGTTCAGGTACCTTTGGTTTATGCGTATCTTCCGTATCAAACGATTTTTGTGCTTCTTCATTGTACATCTGTGATTTAAATGGATACAGTGCTTCAACTAGTGCTGCGTATACGCCAGACCGTCCTTGCAACATGTTTGGAAACAACGAAGATACGATTACTGGAGTTAATCAACCCGATGGAGTAAATACAGGAGGTATTTTTGGGCAAGCAGGATCTTGGGGTACTGGAGCTCCTTTGTTTGATGTAAATATCAATAATAATTCTTGGATTAAATTTACAGCCTCAAACACCACAGCTATTTTAAATGTTGCCATTGGAAATTGCTGGGTAGGAAGTTATCCTTCTGGAGGTATTCAAATGCAAATATTTTCCTCAACTGGATGTTGTAATTTTGTGCCTGTTTCAAATTTTCAAGAAAATTCTAGTGGATTTACCATTACAGCTAATAGTCTTACCATTGGTAATGATTATTATTTAATGGTTGATGGCTATGCTGGAGATATTTGTAGTTATACTATTACTGCAAATGCAGGTGTTCAATTTCCTGATATTACGACAAGTAAGCCAACTTTGTGTTATGGAGATAGTACATTATTGGTTGGTCCAGTTGGAGCATCATCTTACGAATGGTTTCCTGGCGGAGAAACAACACCTAACATAACAGTAATACCTTCAACAACAACAACTTATACGCTTGTTGTTGGTGGAGTTTGTGGGGCAAAACAAACCTTAACCCAAACCATTGTGGTTAATCCATTCCCGACTGTTCAAATCAATTCATCAAACCCTGTAAATGTTTGTAACGGAAGTAGTGTAAATCTTACAGCTAGTGGGGCAAGCACTTATGTTTGGAGTACAGGTGGTTCTGGTTCTTCTGTTTCAGTAAGCCCAACAGCCGATTCTACTTTTTATGTTATTGGAACAGATGTAAATGGCTGTGTAGATAGTACAAGCACATTGGTACAGGTGCTTCCTAAACCAACAGCTGGAATTTCATCAGCAACAGGTAATACTATTTGTGTCGGAGAATCATTAACTCTTGATGCCTCAGGTGGCGGAACATATACTTGGAATGATGCTTCAACTTTAGACTCGTTGGTTGTTTCACCAGCAAGTAATACTACTTACGCTGTTGTAGTTAATGTAAATGGTTGTTTGGATACAGCTTCATTTGCAGTTAACGTAAATAACTTGCCAACACCTTTAATTAGTGGAGATAACACTATTTGCATAGGCGAATCAACTACTTTAACTGCATCTGGAGGGGTTTCATATGTTTGGAATAATGGGATTACGATAGATTCTATTGTTGTTTCTCCAACTGCTGATTCAACTTATTTGGTTGTAGTAACTGATGTAAACAATTGTCAAAATTCTACTAATGTAAACGTAACTGTTAATTCTTTACCAACTCCTGCAATTATAGGTTCTTCACTTATTTGTAATGGTAGCTCTACCACGCTTACAGCAAACGGTGGGGTAAGTTATGTGTGGAACAACGGCTCAACTTCACCATCCATAAATGTTTCTCCGGCAACCGATTCCACTTATTTGGTAACTGTTACCGATGCCAATGGTTGTTCAGACACCGTAAGCACTTTAGTTCAAGTAATTAGTAATCCAACAGCAAATATTACTTCGAGCAACGGAACCAACTTTATGTGTAATGGAAGTTCGGTAACACTTACTGCAACCGGTGGAGGAACATATACATGGAATGATGCTTCAACACTAGATTCGTTGGTAGTTTCTCCAACTACAACCACAACCTACAATGTAATTGTTGAAGTAGGAGGTTGCTCCGATACAGCTACTTTTGCAGTAACGGTAAACAATTTACCAACAGCAATAGTAACTGGAGATAATGCCATTTGTGTAGGAGAAACTACCACATTAACTG
>CAYJMI010000118.1:0-9522 GCA_964371285.1 uncultured Vicingus sp.
TTGTAGCACTATCTTTTCTTTTTCTGGTAACACCATAACTTCCGTTAGTAACTTTACCTTTTTTAGTTTTTATATCACCTTTACCCATAATATGTAATTATTAATTGTTCGTATTCAAGCAAATATAAATAAAAAGACGACTATTAAGAAATTTTTTTTCTAAGAACTTTATTTCAATTCACATATTGCCATCCATGCCATTAAACCTATACTTAATTCCAAAGCACTTTCATCAATATTAAATTTAGAAGTATGCAATCCTGCATTAATACCTTTTTGGTCGTTTCTTATTCCTAAACGATAAAAACAAGCTGGTTTAACTTGCGAATAATAGGCGAAATCTTCGGCTGTCATTCGTATTTGTAATTCTTCTACATTTTCTTTCCCTAAATATACTATCGCCGCTTGTTTCGCTTTTTCTGTTGTTGCTTCATCATTGACCAAAAAAGGATAGCCTATTTCTATATTAAAATCAATTGTTGCATGGTGAAGTTTTGCGATTTCAGCAGCAATTTTTTTCATTTTTTCATGAGCCTTGTTTCTCCATTCTTCATTCATGGTTCGAAAAGTTCCTTCAATTCGAACTTCATCAGGAATTACATTGGTTGCACCGTTTCCAATAATTTTTCCAAATGCCAAAACGGTAGGTATGTGTTCATTATCGGCTTCTATCAAAGAATATGCAGGAACTTGTACCATAAAAACTTTGTTTAATTCCAACAACAATGCAGAGGCAATCAACAATGGATTATTGTATTCTGCCGGAATTGCTGCATGACCACCTTTGCCTTTAACTGTAACATAAATTTCATCGGTACTTGCCATGTACATTCCTTTTCTAAACCCAACTTTGCCAACTTCCATGTTTGGAAATACGTGCTGTCCAATAATAGTTTCTACCTTAGGATTTTCCAAAACACCTTCTTTTATCATTAAAGAAGCACCACCAGGCAACTTTTCTTCACCAGGTTGAAAAATAAGTTTTATAGTGCCTTCAAATTCTCCCCTTAATTCTTGTAATATTTTTGCTGCACCAAGCAATGATGAAGTATGTACATCGTGCCCACAGGCATGCATTACACCATCGTTGGTCGATTTGTAACTCACCTCGTTGGTTTCTTGTATAGGTAATGCATCCAAATCAGCTCTTAAGGCAATAACCTTAGTTGTTGGATTTATTCCTTCAATTAATGCAACAACACCAGTATTCATTAATCTTGAAACTTTTTGAATACCAAATTCTTTTAATTTTAACTCTACAAAATTGGCAGTTTCAAACTCTTTAAACGATAATTCTGGATGCTGGTGCAAATGCCTCCTGATGGCAATAATATCATCTTTATAAGCTGAGGCTTTACTTTTTATGTTATTTTTAATATCCATAATTATATATCCAAACTTAATGATAAATAAAATATTGGTTTATCAGCAGAAACTCCGTTTTCTACACCCCAAGCCCAATCTGCTCTTAAAAAATAACCTAAAAGTGTTGTTCTTGCTCCAAAACCATATCCTCCAACAATCGGAAAAGAATCTTTAAATACAACTACCGTTAAAGGGCCATCTTCAATAACTTCTTTGGTAATTCTATTTTCATCACTAAAAGGGTCTAAACCATCCCAAGCCATACCCACATCAGTAAATCCAATGATTTGGAAATTTTTTATAAAGCTAGAACGTATTGGTCGGCGAATAAAATACGAAAACACAGGGAAACGAACCTCACTATTTACTACAGCAAAATTTGAACCTCTTCGTATGTTTTGTGGAAATCCTCTTAAGTTTGCTGCCAAAGCTTGGTACCGATAATTAATGGTGTTATTGATATCTTCTTGATTGATAAAACGACTTGAATTACTGAATTGATCTAACCAGTTGTCAACGCTTCCTAAATAATAAATTAATTTTTCTTTACCCAACGAAGAGCTTGCAGCAACACGATTTACCCAAATTAATTCACGGGTTAATTTTAACGAATGACGTAAATCGAAACCAACGATTTGAGTATTTCCATTTTCACCATCTTTTTTATCAAAAGCCTCTTGATAATATTCGGCAAACACTTTAAATTTTGTTCCGTAATAGATGTTTAGCATTTTAGGTAAGGAGTTGTCAAAAACATAAGCTGCTTTTAATACTCCTCTATATTCGTTGAGATTATCTGCCAAAAGAGAAACTCTGTCAATTGATTTCACCACAATAATATCGTTTCTTACACCCGAAGAAAATTGTAATGATGCTACTTCACTAAATGGATATTTTATAGAATATTTCACAACATTACTGGTTACCCCATAAATGTCGAATCCATCGGATGCAGTAGAAGAATTTCTAGCAAAAGTGTATTCTTTATCCCTACGCTGAAGATAATTTTGTAAAGTCATAAAATATTCTCTCGAATTTGAAGATACCCTCGCTCCTCCAAAAAGTTTGTAATCTTCAAATAAATCGACAATACCTAATTTCATTACTCCACCTATATCTGGTCCGGTAAAAGGGCCACCTGTAAACAATTGGTATTCCTGATTTACAAATGAATTAGTTAACTTTAATGATGAATTATCATTGAAAAAGGATAAGTTATAATTTCGTTGATTGGGTAATTTGAATGTTTTAATCAAACTGTCTTTGGTATTGTTTTTATCACCAAAAATATACGTTCGTTTAACCAATTTTTCTTTCTCTTTTTCAAAAATATATTTATCAATGTTTACTGTTTCAACTACTGTATCTTTCGTTAAAGGAATGGTGTTAAACAAAACAACTGGTGTTGATAAACTTTGTGTGTTAACTACCGTATTTAAAGTGTCTAACTCCTCTTTTTGAGTTGAAGCGGTATCAATTTTAGGGTAAGGAGTTAAAATATTAGTATATTCTTTGCTCAACAAATGATACTTGTAATTGTCTAAAATTAATTCAGTAAAATTTCCTTTGGGATTAATACTTTGTTCACTAATTCCTCTGCTATTGTTTTGTTCACTAGGTTTTGCTTCATAAAAGCGGTGGTAATGAATGGTGGTATCAATATTGGTAATAAAACTATCTTTTACAGCGTGGTAGCGGTTGTAAATGCCATTTTTAACGCCTAAATAATAAATTGCAGAATCAACACTATAAGGCTGAAATTCTGAATCTTTGGTTGTTGTAACCTGAAACAATGTTTTTTCTTCGGAAGTATAATCTAACACCCAAATATCGAACTGCTTACTGGTCCAATCCCGATAGCTATCGGGATGGTTTTTTGCTTTTGTGTCTAAAGAATCATTGGTTCGGTTTGATGAAAAAACAATTTTAGATGAATTATCGATAAACTGAGGATTCAAATCATCGTAAATATCTTGGGTTAAATTTTTGTGCGAATTAGCTGCCACATTGTACAAAAATAAATCGGATTGGCCTTTGTACACTCCAGAAAATATCATTTGTTTTCCGTCGGAAGAATAAGCCATATCGGTTACTTTCTCCATATTAAACAATGCTTTTACTTCTATTCCACCTGAATTGATATCGAAAAAATGCATCATCAACAATCCTTTTTCTTCAGTTAAAAATGCCAATATTTCGCTGGATGGATGCCATGCTAAAACCGGGTACGATTTATCGTTGATACGATACATTTTGTACTCACGTTTGTAAATTTTGTATTTCTTTTTAGTCGAAGTTAAATAGGTTACATAAATTTTGTATTGACCTAATTGGTCAGTTACATAAGCAAAAGCTTGTCCATCAGGACTCACTTTAAATTGCTTGTATTCTCTACGTTTTCTAACTTTAAGTTTTTCGTATTCCTTGTAAACCAGCGAATTATCTGGTAAATTACTGTAATCGTTTTGGTAATAGGTTATCCAATCTTTTCGTAAAGTTTTTAACGAAATACCCAAAACATACAAAAATCCTCTGTCCACACTTTGTGTTAAACGAGTCATGTATAAAATATTTGGAATTACATTGTCGCCATAAGTATTTGCAATGTACGACCACATTGAATGCCCAGCCACTTTTGCTTCTTGAGTATTTAAACGGTTAAATTTTTGATAACGACCCGATTGAATACCATCCCTCACTTGGTTTTCAATTTCAGGGTTCCATGGTTCTGAAATGTAAGAAGTCAACCCATCAATATACCATTCTGGAAGGTTTAATAAACTGGAATTTTTAACGACTTGCCCCCAACTTGCACCATAAACTTGTTGATTTATTAATACTTGTGCAATACCAGCTTTTATCTGTTTATCAAAATCGGCATGATTTCCATTAAAATAAAGAAACACTTTCGAACCCATTATTTGAGTTATCCCTCCTATTTCTCCATTTTCTAACCTCAATCCGATGTTGCTCTGTTTAAAATCAGATTGTTTATTGTAAATGATAAACTGGATTTTTTCTTTTAAATCAAAATCAAAAAAATCTTCTTGTTCTTCAATTAAATCTTTGGCAATTTTAGAAGTATAAACGGCTAATTCATTTCCACCGGTATAAAAATAAGTTTCATAATTATCAAATCGATAAAATTTCCATTCGTAGGTTTTAAACTGAACCCTGTTTTTACCAAAGCCGGTATTTGTTCCATTGTAGAACTGTGCAATAGCAGTTGGATTGTTTGAAACAAACACCACCAATAGCAACAAAAGGATTCTATAGTTACGAAGTTGTATAATAATTTTATAAAAAAAGTAGTTGTAAAAATAACCAATTTTAGTACAAATTGGATTGATTAGAGTTATTGGTAATCGTTTATTTTTTATAAAGTATTACTTTTGCCCTTCAAATTAATTATTTCAACATGATTAAAATACAAACATTTGTTTTTAATGGTTTTCAAGAGAATACATACATATTGTATGATGAAACAAATGAAGCTGTAATTATTGACCCAGGTTGTTATTCGAGTACCGAACAAATTGAATTAACTAACTTCATCACAAAAAACAACCTTAATGTTGTGAAGCTGTTAAACACTCATTGCCATATCGACCATGTTTTAGGTAACAATTTTGTTTGCAAAAAATTTAATGTTGGATTAAGTATACACGAATTAGATTTATCTACTTTGAACGCCATCACCGAATACGGTCATTTGTATGGATTTAATGTAGATAAATCGCCAGAGCCAACACATTTTTTAAACGATGGCGATAAAATAACTTTTGGAAACTCGACGTTAGATGTCTTGTTTACTCCAGGTCATGCTCCAGGTCATGTAGTTTTTGTAAATCACGAACAAAAATTTGTAATTAATGGTGATGTTTTGTTTAAAGGAAGTATTGGTAGGACTGATTTACCAGGTGGCGACCACAATACATTATTAAATAGTATTAGAATTAAACTATTTGTTTTGCCTGATGATTTTACAGTTCACACGGGTCATGGACCAACTACAACCATTGGTTACGAAAAAAAGTACAACCCATTTTTAAATTAAAACATAGTTGAAACCTGCAATCAATAATATAGAGACCCCTTACAAGCCTATTAAAGATAATAGTAAAAAAGTAATGACCATCTCTATTTTTGCTTTTTTTATTGGGTTTGCATTAATAATAGTTCTCTACCCTTATATTCTAATCAACTTTTTTACACTCACTAAAATTTTTATTGGGTTTATGGTTGTTGGCTTTATTATTCCTTTAAAGCTTTATCGGAAATGGTTTCAATTTATCAAATATGAAATGATTTTGTTTAACATTCTAGGTATAGGCCCTTTATTAACCGGTTTATTTTTAGCTTTAAATTTGTTAATCACTTCAAATGTTCAAACCATTAATTACGAAATTATTGGATGTAAAATAAATGGAAACAGCGTCGATTTAGAATTACGATCAGAAATTCAGCACATTAACCCAAAAATTACCAGTATGAGTGAGGTGGATATGGCAACGTTTGCTTCCGCTAAAACTATTGATATTACTCTAGCCGATGGTTTGTTTGGCTTTAAAGTAATTAAGGATAGAACTTTTAAAAAATAGTTTTTTCAGCTTCCTCTATCTATCCCTATCCATAATTATCACCTAATTATACTAACTAAAATCATTAACTTATTGTTTTAAAAATATATTTCAATTAGATTTTTTATACTACATTTACTTTTCGTTAATACTAACTAAATTTAAAAAAACATGGAAACAAAAAAAATTATTATTACTTCAATCCTTACTACTCTATCTACATTACTAGTTGTTGCAATAATTATGCACTTATGTTGTGGTCATTGCGGAGGAAGACAATCGTGTTCAAAAGCTAAAATTGAATGCAAAATGATGAAATCAGACTGCAAAAAATCAGATGATTGTGCTGACAAATCAAAATGTTGTAAAGACAAATCGAAATGTGATAAAGAAGAAAAAAAGTGTTCTAAATCTATGGAAGCAGGACATGAAATGATGATGGAAAAAGAAGTTGTAAAAGAAGAAGTTAAAAAATAAAATTTATTATTACATGGTACTTAAAGCCTTAGCATAAAATTGCTAAGGCTTTATTTTTTACTAAATTTGTCGTTAATGGCAATACTAAATGGATATATATTAGGGTTAGGTTTCATCATCTTTTTAGGACCTGTATTTTTCTATTTACTTAAATGTACTTTAGATGCTGGTTTCTGGTCAGGTGTTTTTGTTGCCTTAGGAATAGTATTTGCAGACTTTTTATGCATCGTTATTTGTTCTTTTGGAGCAATCCCGTTTTTTAAAAATGCACAAAATCAATTTTTGCTCGGTATTTTTGGTGGATTAATATTGTTGTTTTTAGGGTTGAAATTTATTTTTAAGCCAAAAATTTTACCACAATCAACCGAAACTATAAAACTTTCAAAAAGAAATTATGTTTCTTATTTTACACAAGGATTTTTAATTAACTTCATCAATCCTTTTGTTTTTGTTGTTTGGATAGGTATTATTGGTATTGCCGAAACTAAATATTCAGATACAACTAATTTTTATTTTTTTTTGGGAGCTGCACTACTTGGTATTTTTACCATAGAGTTTTCAAAAGTAGTTTTAGCACACCGATTAAAAACTATTCTAAACCCAATATATTTAGTTAAAATATATCGAGTTTTTGGGGTTATTTTAATTGTGTTTGGAGTCTGGGTTCTTTTTTATGCCTTTACCAACCAATAAAAAAAGGGAAACTTTTTAAATTTCCCTTTTCTAAACAAAGTCATTTTAGTCTTTCTTATAGCTAAACTTATTGATACTTAGCTTTTAACACTTTAGCTTTTTCGTATTGTTCTGTTTGAGTATAAACTTTAATCAACATGTTTGCTGTATCAACATCTTTTGGGTTTAATTCGTTAGCTTTTTCGATTGAAGGAATTGCTTTTTCAAACAAAACTTTTGCTTCTGCTTTTAAAGCCTCAAACTTTTTTGCTTCACTATAAGGTAAAGCATTTGCATCATTAATTTTTTCAGCTCCTTTATTAAAATAATAAGCTCCTAAATTAAAGTGTGCATCATAATAATCAGATTTTATTTCTATAGCCTTTTTGTAATCCGCTACAGCTTTATCTTCATTTTTTAAATTCTCATAAACTGTTCCTCTGGCAAAATAAAGCACTTCATTTTTAGCGTTGTTTGTAATCGCTAGATTTAAGTTTTCCAAAGCTTCTTGGTGTTTTCCAGCAGCTAAATAGCCATCTAATTCAGTAACTATTAAATTATAATCGTTTGGATAAGCCACTCTACCTTTTTTAATATATTCCTGAGCTTTAACTTTGTCACCTTCCTTAGTGTATATGTTAGCTAAAGAGCGGTATAAACTTGGTCCATTTCCATCAATATTATATTTTAGCATAATCAAGCCATCATATATTTGTTTTGCAGCTGCATTATCACCAGCTAAATCGGATGCCAAAGCAGTATTATACATCATCATGGTGTCCATTTTACCAGTAAATTGGCTTAACATCATTGATTTTCCGAAACTTTCTTGAGCAGCTTTATAATTTTTATTTTGAAACTCAGTAATACCTTTGTTGCCATATTCACCAGCTAATCCAGGTATTTTTCGTCCAATAATATCCATGGTGTAGGTATCATCATCCACCTTAGAATTACTTTGAAATGCCATAAAAAATTTCATGACATCTTCATCCTTTTCAAGATTAAGTTTTTTTAACTCCGGGTCTTGAAAATTCAACACCATCGATTTCATGTAAGAATCTGTACATTTTTCTAAGGCATCTGCATCCAAGTTAATACAAGACTCCTTACTGGTTTTACTAGCCAAAACGTTAAAGTATAAATTTCCTCTATAATACCAGGTTTTTGCCCATTCTTTTGCAGTTGGATCTTCTATTGCCTGATTAATAGCTGTTATGCCGTCAACCAATTCACTGCATTTTAATGAACGTTCGAATGCTTTGTTGTAGTTAAATGCACTCACCACTTGTGCTTTTTGAGCAAATCCGATGGAAGCTACAACAATAGTGGTTATTGTTAAAACTATTTTTTTCATATTTTTTATTTTTTTATTCTTCAATATTTAATTCTTCATCAGTATTATCAACATCCTTGCCATTGTCTAACGAATCATCAATACTATCCGTAGAAATTTCTTTAGCAATAATGTTTCCTTCTTCATCTATCGTATCGATTTCATCATCATTGTGTTCAACTCTTGTTACAGCAGCAATAGAATCGCCGTTTCGTAAATTAATTAAACGAACACCTTGAGTAGCTCTACCCATTACACGTAGGTTTTTAACTGCTAAACGAATTACAATGCCCGATTTGTTGATAATCATTAAATCATCATCATCGGTAACACTTTTAATAGCAATTAAACTACCCGTTTTATCAGTAACATTGATGGTTTTAACACCTTTACCACCTCTATTAGTAACTCTGTAATCTTCAACATCCGAACGTTTTCCGTAACCATTTTCTGAAACCACTAAAATGTGTTGAGTTGCAGGATCTGTAATGGTTATCATACCTATTACTTCGCCATTTTCTGGTAAAGTTACTCCTCTAACTCCTGATGCATTTCTTCCCATTGGACGAACTTTTGATTCGTTAAAACGAATTGCACGACCCGTTTTAATCGCCATAATAATTTCATCTTTACCCGATGTTAGTTTAGCTTCTAATAAACGGTCACCCTCTCTAACTGTGATGGCATTAATTCCATTTGCCCTAGGTCTAGAATATGCTTCTAACGTGGTTTTTTTGATGATACCTTTTTCAGTACACATAATAATAAAGTTATTATTAATGTATTCTTGATCCTTGATATCTTTAACATTTATAAATGTTAAAATTTTATCATCAGGTTCAATGTTTATAAGGTTTTGAATAGCTCTACCTTTCGATTGTTTTGTGCCTTCCGGGATTTCAAAAACCCTCATCCAATAACATTTACCTTTTTCAGTAAATACTAATAAGTAGTTGTGAGTGGTGGCAACAAACAAATGTTCCAAGAAATCTTCATCTCTGGTAGCAGTCCCTTTTGAGCCAACTCCACCTCTATTTTGTAATTTGTATTCAGATAATGATGTACGTTTCATGTACCCTAAATGAGAAATAG
>CAYJMI010000119.1:0-9457 GCA_964371285.1 uncultured Vicingus sp.
ACTCTAAACCATCGGCTAAGGTGTATGCCAACTCAATTTCATTGGTTCCTCCGGCTTCTTGAATATGGTATCCCGAAATACTAATGGAATTGAACTTTGGCATGTTTGCCGTAGTGTATTTAAAAATATCGGCAATAATTTGCATCGAAGGAAGTGGCGGATAGATGTAAGTATTTCTAACCATAAATTCCTTTAAAATATCGTTTTGGATGGTTCCTGAAAGTTCTTCTGGTTTTACGCCTTGCTCTTGTGCTGCAACAATGTAAAATGCCATAATTGGTAAAACCGCCCCATTCATGGTCATAGAAACCGACATTTCGTTCAAAGGAATTTGGTCGAAAAGTATTTTCATGTCTTCCACAATAGCAACACCCGCTTTACCAACATCACCTTCAACTCTCGGATGGTCTGAATCATAACCTCGGTGTGTGGCTAAATCAAAAGCAACCGAAAGACCTTTTTGTCCGGCAGCCAAGTTTCTTCGGTAAAATGCATTAGATTCTTCTGCTGTGCTAAATCCTGCATATTGTCGAATAGTCCAAGGTTGCATTACATACATGGTGGAATAAGGTCCTCTTAAGTTTGGAGTTATTCCTGCAGCAAAATTGATTTGTTTAAAATTCTTTACATCATCACTGTTGTAAGTTGATTTTACTTCAATTTGTTCAGCAGTAAGCCAAGTCGATTCGTGTTTAGTGGTCGAATTTTCTTTGTTTAGAGTTGTATAAGTGAGTTTACTAAAATCAGGTTTCATAAAATTAACGATTGAATGTTCTTAGCCATATAAAGGCTTCTTCTTTTGTTTTAAACATCTTTATTGGAATTTGCGGTTTGAACATGGTAACTATTGTATGGGTAATGAATCTAATAACAAATGAATTCTCTATAATTGCAGTAGCTGATGCAAAAAGATGAATAGTTTTGGCAACATATTCTCTTTCTTCAAATCCAAATGATTTTATATTTCTATTATCGCTTAAAAAAGGTTTTGGAGTTCCATTTGAAATATTAACAAAAGTTTTGAGCATAATTTCAAGTTGGTCTTTGTTAACTGTAGAAATTCCATGTGCAGGTTCAAAAGTTAAAATATCGTCAGAACGCAATTCAATAGTACCAAAATCCAATTGAACAGATTTAATGATTTCGATATGTTTAAGGTTATTATGCATTTTCTACTAAAACAGTGGATTCGATTTTATTAGCAAATACAACTTGTTGTAATACAGTAAGTATAGATTGTTTAGTTGAAGTTAATGGTTTGGTTGTTTTTGCTCTATCTTTAGGTTTATTTTGGTGTTTATTTACGCCCAATAACGTTCTTTTTCCAGTAATGTATTCTTGTTGTTTTAATTTGGCAACCTCATGAATGCTTTCTTGAATAAAACCATTTTTTATATTGTTTAAAAAACCTCCTTTTTGCTCAATTTCTTTAAACAGTTGTAATGATTTCTCTACCATTTCATCAGTTAACGATTCAATATAGTAAGCTCCGTTTGCAGCATCGCTTACTTTGTCTAAAAAAGATTCTTCTTTTAAAATGTGTTGGATATTTATGGCAATCCGTTCAGAAAAATCAGAGGTATTTTCGTAGTTAACATTAAATGGGATTACCGTAATACTGTTTGACCCACCAATTACTGCCGACATAGCCTCTGTAGTGGCTCGTAATATGTTGTTGTGAGCGTCAAAACTTGCGTAATTGGAAACTGAAGTGGTTGAATGAATGTAAATGTTATTACTAGTTACACCATACTCTTTTAAAATAAGTTTCCATAGTATTTTTGCAGCCCTGATTTTAGCAATTTCAAAAAAATAATTAGAACCAATTCCAAAGTTAAATTGAATTTTATCTGCTAATATTTTGGTATCTAACCCTCGTTCAGTTAAATAATTAAGGTATTCAATGGCTTGTGAAAACGAATAAGCCAATTCCTGAATACTAGTTGCTCCGGCATTGTTAAAGTTTAAACCGTTTATTGAAATTGTCTTTAGACTAGTTGGTGTTGAATTGACAGAGAATAATTCCTCAAAATCGGTCTTTTCATCGTTGTTCCAGTTGCCTGTAGTTAACAGCTCACCAATAAAATCAAAACTTATAGAACTTTTTATGTTGCTAATCGAAATGTTATTGTTTTCACACCATTTGTTTAAAAAAGCATAGGTTTTAGATAGATTAGCATTGTAAAAATGAATATTTATTATTTCAATATCAATACCTTTTAACAGGTTGTCAAAATCGGTTTGTGATAAAATTGTACCGTTAAATTGAATGGAATTAGCTCCTTTACTTAATAAGTATAATGCTTTAATATTTGCCGAATCAATAGATTTAACATCAACTTGGGCTCTAATTTCCCAATAATTTGAAGTGGATGATAGGTCGAAATTTTTAGATTTATTTACAGCTAAATTTTCTTGATTATAAAAGGGTTGAACGGTAATTTCTTCAATCGAATTCCAAACCAAATTTTTGTTGAAATCTTTCCCTTTTAAATCAACGATAATTTTATCTCGCCATTGCTGATGAGAAACTTCTTTAAAATCGTCAAATAACCCCATATTTAATCCAAATTGTGAATGCAAATGTAATAAAAATGTTGATTAGAAGCAAAGCCCTGATAGCTATCGGGGCTTTGTTTCTAGGTAGGCATCATTTTTCTTGTTCAAAAACAAAAATTTCTTCGTTGTCTTTTTTCATGAAATATTTTTCACGGGCAAATTTCTCTAAAGTAACTGGATTAGTGGTTAAATCATTTAGTTCTTGTCTGGTTTTAGTTAATTCTTCCATAAAAAAGGCTTTATCTTTTTCTAAGCTTCTTAATTCTAAAACAAAGCCGTATTGAGTGATAAAATTGTTTTGATCAAAAAAACCAACCCAAACAATTAGAACCACAACGGTAATCATGTATTTGTTTTTAAGCCAATTCGGAATTCTCTTTAACATATTACAAAAGTATTGCTTTTCTACTTGTGTAAATGGTGTGTGGTAGATTCTAATTAACAAGGGTTTGTTAAAAATAATTGATGAAAATAGTTAAGATATAAAATATCTATCGTAATTTTACGATTAATTATGGGAACAACTAAATCAAATCAATTTACAAAAGAACAAAACAGGTTAGCCGATTTGTACAAAGCATTGGCACATCCTGCACGGATAGCTATTTTACAGTTGTTGATTAATAAATCATCGTGTATTTGTGGAGATATTGTGGATGAATTACCTTTATCCCAATCAACCATATCGCAACACTTAAAAGAATTGAAAAAAGCAGGAATTATTACAGGTGAAATATCAGGCGTAAAAACGTGCTATTGCATCAATACTGAAATTTGGAATGAATTAGATGATTTAACCAAATCATTTATAAGTAGTTATACAATTAAAAACAAATGTTGTTAAAACCAAAAAATTATGAAAAACTCAGAAGAATTAAAACAACTAGTAAAAGACAAATACAGCGAAATTGCTTTACAATCGAAAACAGAAAATGAAACCAGTTGTTGCGGAGCAGGGGGTTGTTGTACGGTAGATTATGCCGTATTTGCAGAAGATTATACCAAATTGGGTGGATACAATGCCGATGCCGATTTGGGTTTAGGTTGTGGAATACCTACCGAATTTGCTCAAATAAATGAAGGTGATACCGTGTTGGATTTAGGTTCTGGTGCAGGAAACGACTGTTTTGTAGCAAGAGCTTTAACAGGAGAAAAAGGAAAAGTAATTGGGGTGGACATGACCGAAGTAATGATAGCAAAAGCCAGAGAAAATACCGAAAAGTTAAATTTCAACAATGTTGAATTTAGGCTAGGGGATATTGAAAGTTTGCCTATTGGTGGAAACAGAATTGATGTGGTGATTAGTAATTGTGTATTAAATTTAGTGCCGGATAAAGAAAAAGCGTTTGCTGAAATTCATAGAGTACTAAAAGCAGGCGGACATTTTAGTGTTTCGGATGTGGTTCTCAAAGGGAATTTACCGACTAACTTAAAAAATGATGCAGAAATGTATGCAGGTTGTGTTTCTGGGGCTATTCAATTGATTGATTACATGAATATTATTCATAACTCAGGTTTTACAGCAATAAGCATACAAAAAGAAAAACCGATTGTTCTTCCTAATGAAATACTTGAGAAATATCTTTCAAAAAATGAAATTGAAGCTTACAATAAAGGTGAGTTTGGTATTTTTAGCGTGACGGTTTACGGACAGAAACCTTGTTGTAACCCAAATTCAGGATGTTGTTAAAACTTAATCGTTTAAAAATGAGTAAAAATTATTTAATTGAAATTATAGGCACTTTCTTTTTGGTTTTTGTTGGATGTGGTTCGATGGTTATAGACACTGAAATGGGTGGAGCGATTAGTCATGTAGGTGTTGCCATGTGTTGGGGGTTAATTGTGATGGTTTTGATTTACTCTATTGGAGATATTTCTGGAGCCCATTTAAATCCTGCTGTAACAATTGGGTTTTGGATCGCTAAACGATTTAGCGGTAAGGAAATTATTCCCTACCTTATTGCTCAATTAATTGGTGCTTTAGCAGCGGCTTACGGTTTAAAATTATTGTTTCCATTAAACGAAACTCTAGGTGCAAGTTTGCCTTCGGGTACCTGGCAGCAGTCTTTTGTTTTTGAGGTTATTTTAACTTTTTTACTCATGTTTGTTATCTTAAATGTATCTTCTGGGGCAAAAGAAAAAGGAATCATGGCTGGAGCTGCCATTGGTGCAACTGTAGGATTAGAAGCTATGTTTGCAGGACCAATTTGTGGTGCATCCATGAATCCAGCAAGGTCGATTGGACCAGCTTTAGCATCTGGGCAGACACAGCATTTATGGATTTATATTGTTGCAACTATTTTAGGAGCAATACTTGCTGTTTTTGCCTTTCAATTCACTCGTAAAAAAGAACATTTAGCAGAAAATTAATATCATGAAAAAAGTAGTATTTGTTTGTGTAGAAAATTCGTGCAGAAGCCAAATAGCTGAAGCGTTTGGTAAAATACATGGAAAAGGCATTATAGATGTTTTTAGCTCAGGGTCTAGACCATCAGGAGTTGTCAATCCAAGAGCAATTGCAAGTATGGCTGAAGTTGGATATGATTTAAGTAAACATACTTCTATTGGGTTAGATGAATTACCAAAAATTAACTGGGATTATGCCATAACCATGGGCTGTGGTGATGAATGCCCAATGTTAAAAGCAAGCAACCGAGAGGATTGGGGTTTACCCGACCCAAAACACATGGAACCAAATGAATTTGCAAAAATCCGTGACATTATTGAAAAAGAAGTGATGGACCTGATAGAAAATATTAAAAATAAAAAGACTTACAACTAATCACCATTAGTTAAGTACCTATATTAATTGCTTTGGTAATGTTGCTTTTTGGTTTAAGAAAAAATATTTTGGAAAAACAGTGTTGAAAAAAAGAGAGGAATTAATTCCTCTCTTTTTCTTTTAGTTTTAATTCAATGCCAACTGCTTGTCTTTTGGATGTTGAACTTCGTAATTAAACTTTAAGGTTTTAGTTTCTTTAGCCAGAAGGTTTAATTTCCAGATTAACAATCCGGTTTGTTCTTTAAATTCGGATTTATCTTGGTTTTTCAAAACTACTTTAATTTCTTTATCAGTTGAAACAGGAACTTGGTCTTCAACAATTAAATCAATGTTCGATAACAGGTTGTTTTTTATTAAAATCTCAAAACCGTAGTCTTTAATTTTATCGCTACCCAACATTTTTTCTTTATCCACTATTTTTAAAGCCGTGCGTTTTACTGAAATACGTTCTTCTCTACCCATGTCTATTGATAAAGAGTCTCCAGTAATTGCTGTATTTATAGCAGTTTGACCAATATAAGTCCCGTTAAAATAAATGTTTGCGGCAGCAGGCAATAAATTTAACTCTTCAAAACCTTTTATACTTGCTACTAAAAATGCATTATTATCCATTTTTGGAACTAGGTAATACTTAAAATCAGCAGGTAATTTTTCTTCTTTTACCGCTACCATGTGTTTATCTCCATCGGCAGGTATAGAGTAGGTGGTACTTAAATTAAATTCGACATTGGTAAAGCTTTCGGTCATGGTAGTGTAATAAGCACTCGATTCGGCATCAGAAAGTTCTAATTTTTCATCATCCATTTCTTCTTTCATGCTTGGTCGGGCAACACCACCATACATAGATGTCGATTTTGTTTTTATTTGCTGTCCATAAGGATTGTAATAATTCAAATACCAAGTAGGCAAAACAGGTTTTACTTTACTTTTGTAAGGATTATTGGTCGATAATTTTAGTTTTACATCGTCCCAGTTTTCGCCTGTATTTTGAACAATGTTGGCTTTGTAGGTTAATGCAATAGGGTCGTTTATTTTATTAGCTCTTAAATCGTAACTTGGCGACCAGGAAGCTCCGGTAACCATATAGTTTACCATTAATTTACCTGCTAAAGCCAATTCGGTTTTTATCGTTACCATTACTTTATGGTTGGGAAGTATCGGTTTTTGCAAATACAATTTTGCAATTTCTTGATTATAAGTAGTTAAACGTTCTTGAAGTTTGGTTAATCTTTTTTGTGTTTTTAATTCATTTTTTTTGACTAAAATCAATTTGGCATTGATATCGTTGTATTTTTCTCTGTAAAAACTTAACGCATCTTTAAAAAGTGCTAACGAGTCGCTTTTCATGCTTTTGTTGTTCACCAACAATTGTTTTTCAGTTTCTAAAACATCCTTTGAAAATCTTATTTCTTCCAAATCGAAATTAATTTGTTCAATTGAATCGCTAAAAATGGCAAGTTGTTTCAACACCTCATTTGGATATTGATTTTGTTGGTTAGAATAATCAGGTTGTTCTACCAAATATTTAGTGTCCAAAATAATAAAATCGCCTTTTCCACTTATTTGAATACTGTTTGAGTTGATGTATTGAGGCAAACTATCAATCGTTAAATTAAAAATGCCTTTTTCGACATTAAAATTAGCCTCTCTGTTTATTTGGGCTCCGTTTAAGAAAACGGTTACATTTTTAATTTTTGATTTCAAAACTGTTGTATTATTGGCAAATAATCCTGTTACCGCAATAATAAGTAGGGTGCAAGCAATATACTTCTTCATGACTTTAAATTTTAGTTAATAACTTTTTGTTGGTTAGATGATGCTTTTTTATTTATTCCATATTTTTATTAAAAATTTTCTATAAAAATGAAATACCGATTACTTACCGATGAAGAATTAAAAGAGTTGGAAGAAGATTTTAAACATTTTTTAATTACTAATCATGTTTACAACGAGGAGTGGGTACAATTAAACAAAACCAACGATAAAAAGGTAAAGGAGTTGGTTGAATTGTTTAGCGATATTGTGTTTGAAAAAGCATTGAGTAAGATTAGTTTTTTGGAATCAGTAAATTCAAGAGGAATTAGTGCATTTTTCTGCTCTAAAAATGAAATGGTGATGATAGGAATATCCTCAGCAAATGAAGCAATTGATTTTACCAAACATACGTTTGAAGATTTTAAAAACGATTTAACCATTTTTAAAACAGCTAAATCATACTCAAAAAAAAGGGAAGAGGAGATTTTTGACCTGTTAAATTCTGGTTGTTCTATAATTAATGAAGAACGTTTTAAAAAAATTGAATTGGCCTATACGTACTCATCAAAAACAGCTAAAAACTAATGCGTAAAATTATTTTTTGTGGATTTTTATTTTCAGTAATAAGTTTGTCAAGCCAAACTACCACTGCATTAAAAGCAGAACTCAATAATTTATTGTTAGATGCTGATTTAAAAAATGCCAGCATTAGTTTTTCGGCAGTGGATTTAACTACCAAACAAGTTGTAGCTGAGTTAAACCCTAATCAAAGCTTGGTTCCAGCTTCTATCACCAAATTGATTACCACCGCTACTGCTTTAGAGATTTTAGGGGCTAATTTTCAGTTCACCACATCATTGTATTACAATGGCACCATTGATACACTTACCAAAACTTTAAAAGGATATATTGTTATAAAAGGTGGGGGAGACCCTGCTTTTGGTTCGAACCGATACGAAAAACATTATGGCAATTTTTTTAACAAATGGGCTTTAGCCATAAAAGTGTTGGGTATTGATTCCATCCATGGAAAGGTAATTGGAGATGCATCTTATTTTAACGAGCAGATGATTCCTTCCACTTGGATTTGGGGCGATTTAGGTAATTATTACGGTGCGGGGCCTTCAGGATTGTCTATTTATGAAAACACCTGTACCATTGAATTTATTTCGGGAAACAACAATGGTGATTCTACCTTTATTTCGTGTATAAAACCTTTTGTACCCGATTTAGAAATAGAAAATTTGGTAAAAAGTACGACTACTCAAAAAGATGAATCGTATTTTTTTGGTGGGCCATACCAAAACAATAAAATGGTAAAAGGTGGAATTCCTTTAAATAAAAAAGATTTTGCTGTAAAAAGTTCGTTACCCGATCCTGCATTTTTAGCTTCTTTCGAATTGAGTAATGAACTTATTAGTCAAGGCATTAGAGTGTCTAATCCAAATTCTACTTCACGTATGGAGAAAAACGCTTTATCTTATAAAAGTGAAACGTTAATTGATGCTATTAAATCGCCAAGGTTAATTGATTTGATAAAACTGACCAATCATTACAGTATTAATTTATATGCCGAACATTTTATGAATCAAATAGGCGTTACCAAATACAAAAGTGGTGATACCGAATCGAGTACACAAGCCACTCAGGAATTTTGGAAGCAAAAAGGAATTGATGTTTCCGGCATGTATTTGAACGATGGTAGTGGATTATCTCGTTTTAACTCGTTTAGTTCAAAACAATTGGTGGCTATTTTATCTTACATGAAACAAAGTAAAAACTATGAAATGTTTTATGCTTCATTACCCATTGCAGGAAAATCTGGAACAATATCTAGTATAGGAATAGGAACTGCTGCCGAAGGAAAAATACATGCCAAAAGTGGTTACATGACTAGAGCAAGAAGTTATGCGGGATATTGCACTACAAAATCGAACAAAGAAATTGCATTTACTTTAATGGTGAACAATTACAATTGTTCACCACAAGTTATGAAGAAAAAAATGGAGAAAATAATGATTAAACTGGCTGAAATAGCCGACTGATTAAGCTTCGGTTAATTTTCCGTTTTTTGATTTACCTAAAACAATTACGTCTTTAACTCTTTCGTAATCTTTAATAGCTGTTAACATCGCTTCTTTAGAGTCTCTTCTGATTTTAATACCTGATTTTGATCCTTTGTTACGAACTTCTATATAGTAACCATCTTTTAATTTAGTTGGTTTTGTTGCTGGTCTTCCCATGATTGATAAGTTATTTAAATTTAATCTAAATTAGACATTAAAACTGAATTATCAAGTATTTATTGCATAAATTAACAAGCTTTAACATATATCAAGAAATAAGGGCTATGTAGGTATG
>CAYJMI010000120.1:0-9274 GCA_964371285.1 uncultured Vicingus sp.
CATTAGCATAAAAACACTGGAGTTTCACAACTAAAAAGCTTCTTTTTCGTATCACTCACTATAAACGAAACTAAAAAGAGTTTTTTTTTGCAATTTTTTATGAAACAACTATTTTTAATCATATCAATTTTATTTTCCTTTCATAGCTTTGCACAATGTAGTTCAGATTCGTTTTACGATAGTTGTTCAACTAATCTTGGGAAGGCAATTTTTATAAAAGCCTATAATATTTCATCTACTAATTTTAAAAAGGGTGAATCTTCTTTAGAATATGGTTACATTTATAGCAAAGGCACAACCTACACCATCACTTCCTGTGACACAGAAAATAATAAAATGATTGTGGAATTGTACGATAGAACTAAAAAATTAATTGTAAGTAATTATGATAAAACGAACAAGACTTTTCATCCAAAAATATCCTATTCTTGTTCAGAAACAGGTGTTTATTATTTAAAATATAAATTTAAAAATGAAACAGAAGGTTGTGGAATTAGTTTGCTAGGGTTTATTAAATAAGCCATGGTAACTATACTAAAATAACTAAAACAGTATGAAAACAAATTTACATATTTTATTTTTTACGATTGTTTTTATACTTTCAGGTAATATAAATCAATTCTATGCTCAATGTAATCCAGGCGTACCATCCTTTAATGTTGATTTAACAGGTAATCCTGATAGTGTATGGAATAGCCCTCCTGTTGTTAGAAACGACAATTGTTGCGGAACAACAAACCCTGATAGATGTGTAAGATTTGAAGTAACTTTAGACCCACTTGCTGTAGGAATTAGCTTTGATATTGTAGAAGGAGCTATACCTCCAGGAGCGTTGTTTTACCAAGTAAATTGTGGTCCCCCTCAAGCGTTAGGTTCTGCAATATGTTTGGAAGGAGTAGGTCCGCACATCATCACATTCTGTAAACCGGGTAATAACCCTAATGTATATCAAATAACTTCGATACCTGCTGCTATTGGAGGTACTGATATAACAATTAACGATGGTTGTATCGGTTCAATCTTAGCAACTGGATTTATTGATTCAACCGTAATATGGACTTCTATTCTTCCGGGTGCTCCGGGTGCTTATAACAGCTATTTATCCTGCTCTACTGGATGTTTAAATCCGGTAGCAACAGCATCAGGCATACTACCAGCTTTTGTAGATTATATGGTGTGCGGACAGCCACTTGCAAATTGTAATTTTCAAACCATTTGCGATACAATTAGAGTAACCTTTAATCCTACATTGAATGTAACAATTGTACCCATTAATCCTACGATATGTTTCGGGCAAACATCTACCACTTTAACAGCGATAGGAAGCGGAGGGACACCTCCATATACTTATTTATGGAATAATGTAAACCCTTCACAAACCAATATTGTTGGTGCAGGAACATTTACAGTAATGATGTCTGATGCCACTAATTGTCCACCTGCATTTGCTACGGTAACCGTTACAGTATTTACTAACCCAATTACCGCAAATGCTGGATCAGATATGACCATTTGTAATCAAATACCTACTGCTACATTAAATGGCACTGTTACAGGAGCATCTGGTGGTATTTGGTCGGGAGGTGCAGGAACTTTTAGCCCAAATAATACCACACTTACGGGTGTCACCTATACACCAACTCCTGCCGAGATAACCAATGGCTTTGCGGACATTATTTTAACCACAACAGGAAACGGAACTTGTCCACTTGATGTAGATACTGTTCGAATTAATTATATAGGCTTTACAGGAATAGTGAGTACCACTTCAACTAATATCAGCTGTTTTGGTGCAAATGATGGAAGTGCTTCTGTAACTATTACAGGAGGTATTCCTACTTTTACGTATAATTGGACTACAGTACCTGTCCAAACTAATAATACTGCAACAAGTTTATCTCCAGGAAGCTATACGGTTACTATACAAGATGCAATTGGTTGTACTACTTTAACAACGGTTTCAATTACCGAGCCTTTACCATTAACGTTAGGTAGCTCCACAACTCCAGTAAGTTGTAATGGAGGAAGCGAAGGAACAGTAGGTGTAATAGCAAGTGGAGGAACAACTCCTTATGCTTATTTGTGGTCTCCAAATGGGCAAACTATACCAAATTTAACAGGGCAAATTGCAGGAAGTTACACAGTTATCGTAACTGATACGAATGGTTGTGTTCAAAATATAACCGATACTATTATTGAACCATTACCTATTATTATTTCGTTTACAAAAACCGATGTTTCTTGTTTTAATGGAAACAATGGTAGTGCAACAGCAACTGTTGTTGGAGGAACACCTCCATATACCTATTCTTGGTCGCCTAGTGGAGGAACAGGTGCTACTGCATCGGGTTTAATAGCAGGCACTTATACTTTAACGGTTACCGATAATAATGGATGTATTGCAAATAACGCCATCACTATAAATGAACCAACATTATTAACAGCAACAACTTCAGCAACCAATGTAACTTGTAATGGATTAAGCAATGGATCTGCATCTGTAGTTGCTAATGGAGGAACTTTTCCTTATACATACAGTTGGAGTCCTTCTGGTGGAACAGGTGCAACAGCAACTAACATAGTTGCAGGGAGCTACACGGTAACGGTTACCGATAGTTTAGGTTGTCAAACAGTAGTTTTTGCGACAGTTACAGAGCCTCTGCCATTGATAGTTTCTACCAACCAAATTAATGTAAGTTGTTTTGGTGGAAACAATGGTTCTGCAATAGCTTTACCTTTTGGTGGTACTCCAAACTATTCTTATTTATGGACTCCAAGTGGCTCAACTTCTGCAACTACAACCAATTTAAGTATCGGTAATCAAACAGTTACAGTAACTGATAGTAATGGCTGTCAGATACAAGCTACTATAACCATTACAGAACCACCATTATTGGTTTTATCTACCACCACAACACCTGTTTCTTGTCCATCAGGAAACGATGGAACATTAACTGTTTTTGCTGCTGGAGGAGTAACGCCTTATTCCTACTTGTGGTTTCCAAATGGGCAGATAACAACATCTATTACGGGGCAACCTGCTGGAAATTATTCGGTTAATGTAACCGATAGTAACGGTTGCGTTCAAACAATTAATGCTACCATTATTGAACCTCTCCCTATAGTTATTACATTTAATTCAACCAATGTTTCGTGTTTTAATGGAAGTAATGGAGTTGCCACAGCAAATGTTACTGGAGGAACAATGCCATACTCTTATTCTTGGTCTCCTAGCGGAGGAAGTGGAGCAACAGCTACTAATTTAGTTGCAGGAACTTATACGGTAACAGTTACTGATTCAAATGGTTGTTTAGCTATTAATTCTATAATTATCACGCAACCATCTCCTTTGGTTGCCACTACAACCTTTACCAACGAAACATGTCCAGATTTGAATAACGGAACTGCAACAGTAAATTCTACTGGTGGAACAATTCCTTATACTTACAATTGGAGTCCTTCTGGAGGAATAGGTGCAACAGCAACTAATCTAGATACGGGAAGTTATACAGTAACCGTAACCGATAGTTTAGGATGTCAAGTCTTAGCTTCTGTCATTATTACAGAACCCTTACCATTACTAGTTACTTCAAACCAAACGAATGTTAGTTGTTTTGGAGGAAACGATGGAATTGCTATTGCTATTCCATCAGGAGGAACGCCAAATTATACCTATTTATGGTCTCCGAGCGGTTCAACTTCCAATCAAGCACAAAATCTATCAGCAGGAAATCATACCGTTACAGTTACCGATAATAATGGTTGTCAAAACAGCCTTACCGTAACAATTACACAACCAATAGCATTAACCGCAACACTAACGCCAATTTCTCCTACTTGTTATGGATATGCTGATGGAGGTGTTTCGGCAGCAGTGGCTGGAGGAACAACTCCTTATTCTTATTTATGGATGCCGGGCAACTATACTACTCAAAGTGTATCTAATCTTGTCGCCGGAACTTATACAGTATTTATTACAGATACCAACGGTTGTATATTTACCAATAATGTTGTTGTAACTAATCCGGTACAAATTGTATTAAATACTGGAACTACAAATTCGTCTTGTGGTATGCCTAATGGCGAAGCTTATGTTACGATACTTTCTGGAGGGGTTGTTCCTTTTACGTATTTATGGTCGCCATCTGGAGGAACAGCAGACACAGCAATCGGTTTATTTGCTGGAAATTATACGGTGGTTGTTACCGATGCTAGTGGTTGTACTGCATCTGCTACTGGCAATATAAGTGATGCTGCTGCACCAGTAATTTTATTTTCAAGTTCTGTAAATGTTACGTGTAATGGTGGTTCTAATGGTAGTGCCTCTGTTACTTTACTTGGAGGAGTTGGCCCTTTTACGTACTTATGGTCACCCTCAGGTAGTACCGATACTTTAGCTACAGGATTGCCTGCTGGTATCCATACTATAACAGTAACAGCATCTAATGGTTGCTCTGCTTTTTCAAGTACTGTTATTACTGAACCAACAGCACTATCGGCATCAGTAACAACAACTCCAGTAAGTTGTTTTGGAGGTGGAAACGGAACCGCTTCCATTACAGCATTTGGCGGTACACCTAGCTACACATTTACTTGGTTAAGTACTGGAGATACAGGGTCAACTATTACAAATTTATCGGCAGGATTAGATTCGGTTAGAGTTACAGATAATAATGGATGTATTTTAGTAACAACTTTTACAGTTAATCAACCAGCTGCACCGTTAAACACTGTTCTGTCTTCAACTCCAGTTTCTTGTTTTGGTGGATTTGATGGTACTGTTACTGCTGTTTCCTCAGGAGGGACGGCTCCTTATACATATAATTGGATGCCAGGCAATTTAAGTGGAGCAACGTTGTCAAATTTAATAGCGGGAACATACACAGTAACTAGTACTGATATCAAAGGTTGTGTTTTTTCTGACAATATAGTGGTTACTCAACCAACAATTATTTCTTTAATTACATCGAGTGTAAACGCTAATTGTGGACAAGCCGATGGACAGGCTTCGGTTGTAGCTTCTGGTGGAACAGGTTCTTATACCTATCAATGGAATCCGTTTGGAGGTACAAATAGTACAGCAACTGGACTAGTTGCAGGTAATTATTCAGTAACCGTAACTGATTCAAATGCTTGTACAAAAATAGGGACAGTTATCGTTGGTGATACTCCTGGACCAGTGGCATCTATATTTTCCACGACCAATGTAAGTTGTTATGGAGGAGCTGATGGAACAGCTACAGTAGGTGTTTTAGGAGGTACAGCACCATTTACATATTTGTGGAGTCCTTTAGGAGGCACTGGAGTAACAGCAATTAATCTTTCTGTAGGTGTTTATACCGTAGTTGTTACTGACTCCAATGGATGTCAATCAACCCCGACACTTACCCCTATAATCACGCAACCCAACCCAATTCTAGCTATTGTTTCTACAACAAATGTAAGTTGTTTTGGAGGGAATGATGGAGCAGCAACAGTTAGTGCTTTTGGAGGTACACCCAACTATACATTTTTTTGGTTAGTAACAGGAGTAATGGGAGATTCTATCTCTAACTTATCCGCAGGATTAGATTCTGTGAGAGTTACAGACAATAATGGGTGTATTTCAACTTTTCCATATACGATAACTGAACCTACGGTACTTACTTCTAATATAACTTCATCAACCAATGTGAGTTGTTTTGGAGGTGCAGATGGTACAGCTACTGTTGGTGTTGCAGGTGGAACTCCTTTTTATTCTTATCAATGGTTGCCAACTGGAGGAAATAACGCAACAGCAACAGGATTAAGTGTAGGAAATTATACGGTAAATATTACCGATTTTAAAGGCTGTTTAACATCTAGTAATATTACCATCACAGAACCTGTTTTAGCTTTAACTGCAACCAACACTACATCACCAAATAGTTGTTTTGGAGGCTCTAACGGAATTGCTACTGTAACTCCTTCGGGAGGAACACCCAACTATTTTTACTCATGGTCACCTTTTGGAGGAACTTCACAAACTGCCACTGGTTTGCCTATTGGAAATTATCTGGTAACTGTAACTGACGCAAACAATTGCACCACAAACACAGCGGTAACGATTTCACAACCAACTGCTGTTCAAGGTACATTAGCAATAATAAACCCATCTTGTGGATTACCTAATGGAATTATTACTTCTCAAATAACTGGAGGAACACCTCCATATTCTTACTTATGGTCTCCTGGAGGAGAAATTACTTCATCAATTAACGGGTTGGCAGCAGGAAATTATTCTTTACAAGTAACCGATGCTGGAAACTGTATTTTTATTCTTGATACTACTTTAACACCAATTCCAATTCCAACTATAGCAATTACGAATGCGACACCTGTTTCTTGTTTTAATGGAAGTGATGGTACAGCTACGGCAGCTATTAATTCAGGAACACCTCCTTATAGTATAAACTGGTCGCCTTTTGGTGGGACAAACTTAACTGCTACAGGATTATTTGCAGGAACTTATTTTGTAAGTGTTACCGATGGGTTAGGTTGTTTGGCTTCAGATAGTATTGTAATTACTCAACCTACGCCAGTAAATTTAACGGCAACAACCACAATGGTTTCTTGTAATGGAGGAAACGATGGACAAATAACTGCTTTAGCCAATGGAGGAGCTCCAAATTATATCTACACTTGGTCTCCCGTTTTACCTGTTGGAGCAACTGTTTCAAACCTTTCGGCTGGCACGTATGAAGCAATTGTAACCGACCAAAACAACTGTTCAACTTCTATTTCAGTAAGTATAACCGAACCTACCACATTAACTTCTGCGGTAAGCACAACAACTAACCCGACTTGTAGTACAAGCGATAATGGAACTGCTTCAGTAACAACATCAGGCGGAACTATACCTTATAGTTACTTATGGTCTAATGGACAAACAGGAAGTACGGCGGTTAATTTAATCGGTGGGGCTTATTCGGTTGTGGTTACTGATGCAAAAGGATGTACAGTTACAGTAAATGCCAATATTATCCAACCTGCTCCAATTATTTCAATTGCTGGTTCAAATGATACTATATGTTTGGGACAATCGGCAGTAGTTACAGCAACAGCAACAGGAGGTGCAGGAAATTATAGTTATGGATGGCAACCTGTTGGAGTAACTAATAGTGGTACGTTAAACGTTACACCGATAACAAACACTATTTATACGGTTATTGCTTTTGACCAAAATGGCTGTCCTGGAAGTATTGATACGGTTGAGCTTATTGTATATGATTTACAAGGTGATGATGTAGAAATAACGGCAACAGAAACGATGATATGCCCCGGACAAAGTGTTGTAATATTTGCTCAACAAAATTCAACATTAGGAGGCCCTCTTACTTTTTCATGGAACAATGGTTTGGGTAATACTCCAGGTCCTCATGTTGTAACGCCTTCAATTCCTACAAGTTATATTGTTACTGTTACCAATTCTTGTGGAGTTACCATTAAAGATACGGTTGACATTAATTTTAATCCTCCACCAACCATTTCATTTAGTGCTCCCCTTAGCAGTTGTTTTTTGTCTGCAGTACAATTTATTGACAACTCAACTTCAGGAAACCCGAACGATCAAATTGTTTACTGGAATTGGAATTTTGGAGATGGAAATTTTTCAACAGCTCAAAATCCAACACATCTATATCCTCAAACAGGAAATTATTCGGTCACACTCACTGTAACAACTGCTAACGGCTGTACTAATACGGGAGGATTACCAGTTGGTATTCAAATATTACCAAGCCCAACAGCTGCATTTACTGTTAATTCTACTTTATTTTATTTACCAACCGAACCGTTGATAACCACCAACCAATCTACAGGTGCAAATTCGTATTATTGGACTTTTGGTGATGGAGGGTCATCCACAGAAACAAACCCAACTTATTTGTATAATTTGGTAGGAAATTTTGAAATAGAACTTATTGCAACCAACCAATACGGCTGTAAAGACAATGCTAAAATAAATGTAACAACTACAGCGGATGTTATTTTTCCGAATGTATTTACTCCTAATTCAGGAGGCTCTTCAGGTGGCTTTTATGATATAAACGATTTGAGTAACGATATTTTCTTTCCTTATACCTCAGGAGTTATAAAATATCGGTTTGAAATATTTAACCGCTGGGGTGAACTTATTTTTGCTACAACAGATATAAAACAAGGTTGGGATGGTTATTATAAAGGAGAAATTGTGCAACAAGGTGTTTACGTTTGGAAAGCATATCTGAAACTGAACAATGGAAAGGAATTTAATAAAGCTGGGGATGTTACGGTACTTAGATAAAATAAGAATTATATATATGCTTTTTTTCATTTTGTGTGGAGAAAGCTACCATGCCCAAATAAATTCTTGGAACGATAAACAGTTATGGGTAAAAGCCGATAAAGCTTTTGCACTTGGAAATTATATTGATGCAAAAATCAATTACGACAAACTTATGTTATTGGATACCAACAACCAGGATATTAATTTTAACTTGGGAGTTTGTAATTTTGAATTGGAAAAATATCGCCAAATTTCTATTAACAATTTTACTAAAGTAAACCCTAAAAAATTTGTAGAGGCTAATTATTACTTAGGGGTTTTAGCTCATTTGGATGGTGATTTTGATGCTGCCATCAACTTTTTTAATCAATATCAAGAAGCAAACACTCAAAAATTATTTACATCAGCTGAAATTGATTTTTTGATAAAAAAAAGTATTAAGGCAAAAGAATTAATGAGTAACTATGATAAAGAGATAGATATTGTAAATTTAGGTGATACGGTAAACTCAAAATATGCCGATTACAGACCCTTAATTTCTGCCGAAGAAGATTTTATTATTTTCACCTCCAGACGGGAAAATGAATTGTTTAAAGACAAGGATGCTTTAGGTGATTTTTATGAAAACATTTACATTACCAAAAAAATTAACGGCAATTGGCAAAGTCCTACCATTTTAGATACAACCATAAACAGTAAATACAATGATGCTGCAATAGGTTTAACTTCAAATGGAGAGCACCTTTTTTTGTTTAAAACCAGTGAAGATTTAAAAACAGGAGATATTTACGAAAGTTTCTTTATCAATAATACATGGAAAACGCCAGTTAAACTTTGGGAATCGATAAATTCAAAAAATTACATCGAAACAAGTGCGTGCTACACTACAAATAATGAAGCCATTATTTTTTCCAGTAACCGTCCAGAAGGTTTTGGTGGGAAAGATTTATACTTGATAAAAAAACTTCCCAATAGTTAATGGTGTTAGCC
>CAYJMI010000121.1:0-2933 GCA_964371285.1 uncultured Vicingus sp.
GTGCTGAATAAAATTGCTAGTAAAGGCAGTCACATCTTAGGAACAGACATTTCTAAATATGCCATAAAAAATGCTGCAAAAAAGTATAAAAACAATTTCTATTTTGTTAGTTCTGTTTATCATTTACCTGTTGCTACCGAAAGTGTAGATGTGCTTCTTTCTGTTTTTTCCCCTGTCGATCCTATTGAGTTTCGACGAGTATTGTCAAAAAACGGAGTAGTGGTTGTAGTAAGTCCCGGACAAAACCACCTAAAGGAATTGGCTGAATTGATTTATGATACTTTTAAACCTCACGAAAACAATGTGGTTGAATTAATGACTCCTTCACTTAATCATCTATTTACAAAACAGACTACTTTTAATATTCACATCACTTCTAAAGAAACGTTAATGATTTTATTAAAAATGACCCCATATTATTGGAGTGCCAATGAAGAAAAATTAGAAAAGGTTGCACTTTGCAATGACTTAAATATTACGTGTGATTTTAACATCGCTGTTTTTAAACATATTGAAGCAAATTAAAATTACAGCTCTTTAGATTTTGTTATTATCTCTTTCAGTCTTAATTTTCGTGATGCTTCGGTTTCTTTTAACTTGGCTTTTTTCTGACTCATCAACTTAGTATGTTTTGCCTTGTTTTTGGAGTTTTTTTCTTTAGTCATGGTTTAACTTTTAGCACTTATTATTTGATACACCAGTTCTTTAGTCAATTCAGCACCGTTGGCTTTTATTCTAATGTCGTCAAAAAGAAACTTAAAATCACAACCGCTTTTGTAATCGCTACAACCGTAGGCAGTTTTACCTTTTATAACATGTCCTTTTTTACATTTCGGGCAAAGTAATTCACCACTATTTTGTTTTGATTTTTTAGTCGTTTTTACTTCTTCAAGAACCAATTCAAAGTTATTGTTCAAACAGATTACACCATCAATTTTTCCTCCTGTACTTGATACGGAATCGGTTTTAAAACCCTTAATAGTTGAGGTTTTTCCTTTTTTCAACAATTGCAGAACTTGCTTTTCAGTAAGTTTTTTCTCTTTAAAACTAAAAGGCAAAATAAAGTTACAGCCGGTTGAATAATTGCTACAACCGTATGCATTTTTCCCTTTTAATAAATTCCCTGTTTTACATTTAGGGCATTTTTGTGTTGTAAATGCCTTTTTTTCTTTGGAAGAAGCTACTTTTTCGGGTTGGTTTTCAATGACAGAAGAAATACGAGCACGGTCTTTTTCCATACGCACTTCATACACCAAATGATCCACCATCTGTTTCATGTGTTTAATAAAAGAACCAGCATTGTAAGTCCCTTTTTCAATTTCTTTCAATTTCTTTTCCCATGAACCAGTAAGCTCTGCCGAGGTCAATAATTTATTTTGAATGGTATCAATCAACTGAATTCCTGTGGAGGTTGGCACCAATTGTTTTTTGTTCCGTTCAATGTATTTTCGTTTAAACAATGTTTCAATAATGTTTGCACGAGTCGAAGGGCGACCAATCCCGTTGTCTTTCATTAAATCCCGCAATTCCTCATCATCTACTTGTTTCCCTGCAGTTTCCATGGCTCGTAACAGGGTTGCTTCGGTAAACATGTTTGGTGGTTTGGTTTCTTTTTCTAAAAACGAAGGTTCGTGTGGGCCTTTTTCTCCTTTTATAAAATTTGGAAGTAACTGTAATTCTTTATCTTCTTCTGTATTTTCAATACCATCAAAAACCACTCGCCAACCTTTTTCCAGAATTTCTTTTCCTGTGGCTTTAAAAGTAACTTCATCGGCTTTACCAATTACTGTGGTGTTGCTTACCGAACAATCCTCATAAAAAACAGCAATAAAGCGTTTAACAATAATATCATACACTTTTTCTTCGTATTGATTCAGGTGAGTTTGTACTCCTGTTGGAATAATAGCGTGGTGATCGGTAACTTTTTTGTCGTTAAATACTTTGGTCGATTTTCTTATTTTTTTGCCCAACAAAGGTTGGGTCAACAAACTATAATTCGTCAAGTTTTTTAAAATATCATGCACCTTTGGGTAAACATCGTTTGGTAAAAAGGTGGTGTCCACCCTTGGGTAAGTAACTACTTTTAACTCATATAATTTTTGAACAGTTTTTAAAGTTTCATCAGCCGAATATCCGAATTTGGTGTTGCAATACACCTGTAAACCTGTCAAATCAAATAGTTTAGGAGCGTATTCGTTCCCTGCTTTTTTACTTGTTGATATTATTTCAAAATCAGCTTCTTTTACTTTGTCCGCTAATTTCTGACCATCTTCTTTAGTAGTAAAACGACCTTCTTCACAATTAAAAATCGTTTCTCTATAAATGGTTTGTAATTCCCAAAAAGGGGTAGGTTTAAAATTTTCTATTTCTTTAAACCGATTCACCACCATTGCCAATGTAGGAGTTTGAACTCTTCCAATCGATAAAATTTGTTTTTGTCCACCATATTTTAAGGTGTATAACCGAGTGGCATTCATGCCCAACAACCAATCTCCAATGGCACGAGAAAAACCGGCATAATACAAATTATCGTATTGCTGAGATGGTTTTAGGTGTTGAAAACCTTCTTTAATGGCTTCGGTAGTTAACGATGAAATCCATAAACGTTGAACTTCACCCTTATATCCTGCTTGGTCAATCACCCAACGTTGAATCAACTCTCCTTCTTGCCCGGCATCACCACAGTTTATCACTAGAGTAGCTTTGTCGAACAAACTTTTTATGACCTTAAATTGTTTTTGAATACCCGGATTATCGACAATTTTAGTTTTAAATTTTTCGGGTAACATGGGCAAGTTGTTAATGTTCCAACCTTTCCAGTAGGCTTGATAATCGTGAGGTTCAAATAAAGTACAAAGATGCCCAAAAGTGTAAGTTACTAAATAACCGTTGCCTTCAAAATAACCATCGTGCTTTGTGTTTGCTCCTAATAC
>CAYJMI010000121.1:2943-8653 GCA_964371285.1 uncultured Vicingus sp.
TAGCAATTTCACGTGCAACACTTGGTTTTTCGGCAATACAGACTTTCATTTTACGATTCTATTTTTGAGCATGTAAAATACTAATAATTTTGTGTTCTAAAATTGAAAGTAATTCTTAAAAAAATTGATTCTACTTTTAAGTAGTTTAAGTTAACTCTAAATCAACATAAATTGGGTTGTGGTCGGACAGTAAAGTAGTATTAATTTGTGGGTTTACAATGGTTTGAGCATTTACAGCTAATCCACCTTTACCAGCTAACCAATCAATTTTTAAAGGCATAGCACCATTCCATGGGCGAAGTCTTCTTGAAAGCTCTTTTAAGAAAATAGCTGGAATAAATCGCTTTGCTTTACTGTTCGTCAATACATCATCAATGTTGAGGTGGATAGTACCTTTAGTACGATCGTTAAACGAGTCAAAAACAAATCCATTTGCTAGCAACACATCAAATAAAGGTTTATCGTACTTCAATTCAGGAGTCATGTAATGATGAATTGCTTTAGTGAAACCTATGGTAATTAGTTTGCCTACCGATTGGGTTATTATTTCCCATTTTCTACGCAAGTTAAAAGTTCCGCAATTCCAATCCCCACCAATTAGTTGAATGTCGGCTTCGGGTATTGCCGTTAAAACTGCCTTTAATTGTTCGGCTCTATCGTTAGCAGTTGAGCTTAAATCAATATGTATAGCACCCAATGCAATAGATTTGTCTCCAACCTGAATTTGAGCTACCAATCCTTTTTTACAACCCAATCGTTTTTCCGAACTATGAAATACTTCTTTTACAGGAGGAACAACTACTCCTTTTGCCCATACAATTGGATATTTAGATAAAATAGATGTTCCATGCAGAGCCAATGTATTTTGAGTAGAATGATTGGTTTCCCCAAGAGCACCTTTACCTAGAACCAGATAGGATGGAGCAAAACAATAATTCATATTTAAAGCTTCTGCTAATTCCTTTGATACATTTCTGTTATCTGTTCTTCCCATACCGTTATCACACTCAATGGCTAAAATTACGTCAGCTTTAGCAAGTTCAGGGTTTTCCTTAAAAAAAGCAATAATGCCATCCAATTGCCGCCCTCTT
Organism: uncultured Vicingus sp.; assembly: GCA_964371285.1. Lineage (GTDB taxonomy): Bacteria > Bacteroidota > Bacteroidia > Flavobacteriales_E > Vicingaceae > Vicingus. Next base: position 4,035 of record CAYJMI010000121.1, read on the forward strand.
TCTATATTCCAAGACACTATTCGAAGTTGATTTTTTTGTAATGCAACGGAGATGGTATTATCCCATTCTAAACCATCAATTACTTCATTAATTTCGTGTTGATGGGTAGCGTAAAAAGCCGATTTGATAAACTTCTTTTTTTTGGTGTACGATTTTATTTCATCATAATACTGATGCAGATTGTGATTTATCTCCTGTTTATTTTTTAAGAGTTCCATTTAATAATCGCAAATAATAGGATGAATGAAATCATGATTTTTTTCATAGTTGGTAAAAATATAAAAATTACCTAAATTTAGGAATTAGGAAGCTGTTAATCTTTTAACAAACACCCTTTAAATAGCAATATTGCCGTTTATAGAAAATTCTAAAAGTTTAATAAGCGTTAACATACTGCGATTTACTATTTGAATTATATTTGAAGAATTAATTACCATTTATGGGACGTAGTTTAATAATTGCATTGTTGTTGATTAGCAGTTTTTCTTTTGCTGAGAAGGACATTGATGTTGTTGTTTCAAAAAAAATAATTAATGCCAGCAGAATTCAGGGGGTTCCAAAAATTGATGGAATTTTAGATGATGAAGTATGGAAAAATGTACCAATTGCTACCGATTTTATTCAAAATTCACCTAATCCAGGAAACAAACCTTCACAAAAAACTGAGGTAAAAGTGTTGTATGATAATACTGCAATGTATATTGGGGCAACGATGTATGACGTTTCAAAAGACAGTATTATGCGTCAACTAAGCCAACGTGATGAAGAAGAAAATACTGATTTATTTGCTGTTTTTATAGATACCTACAAAGATGGACAAAGCGGATATGGTTTTGTAGTTCATCCCACAGGGGTTCAATGGGATGCTCGATATTCTGAAGCACAAGGTCAGGATGTTTCGTGGAATGCCGTATGGATTAGTGCAGTTTCTATGGATGAAAATAATTGGTATGTAGAGATGAAAATTCCTTATTCTGCCATTCGTTTTCCGGAGAAACCCATACAAGAATGGGGGATTAATTTTGCCAGAAAAATTCGACGAATCAGAGAGTTTAATTTTTGGAATGAGGTAAACCCTGAAGTAAACGGTTTTGTAAACCAGTGGGGAACATTAATGGGAATTTCTGATGTTGAAGCACCTGTACGTTTAATGTTCACCCCCTACGTTGCAGGATATGTGGAACATTATCCCTACAATGTAACAGGAAAGAGTAATTACTCTAAATCAATTAATGGTGGAATGGATGTGAAGTACGGAATAAATGATGCTTTTACTTTAGACATGACTTTAATTCCAGATTTTGGACAAGTTCAATCTGATAATCAGGTGTTAAACCTCTCGCCATTTGAAGTACAATTTAATGAAAATCGACCCTTTTTTATGGAGGGAACGGAGCTTTTTAACAAAGGTAGTTTGTTTTATTCGAGGAGGTTGGGTGGCACACCAATCAATTACAATGCTCCATACAATCAATTAGATGATAATGAGGAAGTTATTGATAACCCTGCAGAAAGCCAGTTATTGAACGCCACAAAAATATCGGGGAGAACAAAAAGTGGATTAGGTATTGGTGTTTTTAATGGAGTTACCAAATCGATGTTTGCTACTGTAAAAGACACTGTTACAGGGCAAACCAGAGAGGTATTAACAGATCCCCTAACCAATTACAACATATTAGTTTTAGATCAAAATTTAAAAAACAATTCCTACGTATCTTTAATCAATACCAATGTAACCAGAAGCGGTGGTTTTTACGATGCTAATGTTACCGGAGGAATGTTTAAACTCAATACTAAAAAGAATGTGTTTTCATTAGCCGGTAAAGGAATGGTTTCTCAAAAATATTTTTCATCAGATTCTGTTTCTCTCGGACATAAAGCAAATTTCGATTTTGTAAAAGAAGGGGGTAATTTTAAATTTGGTATTGGCTATAATGAAATTGATGATACCTACGACCCTAATGATTTAGGATATTTATACAACAATAACATTAGAGATGGTTATGCACGAATTGGGTATAACATATACAAACCTTTTTGGAAATTATTAGAGTTTTGGTCGAGCATTAGAACGTATAATGCCAGATTATACAATCCTGATAAGTATGCAGATTTTAACATTACTTTTGATGTAGGTTCAACGTTTAAAAATTGGATTTCAGCCGGATTATTTTATACTGCTGAACCTTTAGAAACTTACGATTTTTATGAGCCACGAGTGTGGGGGAGATTCCATGCCTGGCAAACCAGCAATAATTTTGGCGGTTGGATTTCTTCTGATTATAGAAAAAGAATTGCACTTGATTTGAATACAAATTATAGAAAATTTAGTGCTGAAAACAGGTATCGATTTAATATTACCGCCGGACCAAGATTTAGATTCTCAAATAAATTCTCAATTGTTTATACACTCGGAAGATATGAGTTTGTAAACGATGAGGGAGCTGCACTCGATTTATATGGGGGAGGTACTATTATTGGTGATGATATTATTTTTGGAAAGCGAAATCAAACCACTTACGAAAATGTGTTGTCAGCCAATTATATTTTTACCAATAAAATGGGGTTGACTTTAAGGGTAAGGCATTATTGGTCGACAGTAACTTACAATTCTTTTCATGTGTTGGATGAAAACGGGCATTTAACACCTTCAAATTACAATGGATTGGATGCCAATGGGGAATCGTTACACAATACCAATTTTAATGCATTTAATGTTGATATGGTTTATCGTTGGGTTTTTGCACCGGGAAGTGAAATTAGCATGGTTTATAAAAATGCACTTTTGGCATCTAACAATGATGTGTCAGCTTCTTATTCAGAAAATCTTAACAAAACATTTGAAGAACCGCAAACTCAAAGTTTTTCAATAAAAGTATTGTACTACATTGATTATTTATCATTAAAAAAGAAGAAATAGAGTTATTTCAAGTACTCAATACACTTCCACTTCTTTCAATGCCTCTTTCATTAATTGTACTACTTCTTCTTCGGTATTGGTAATACGAAGGTATTTTAGGTTAGTCAACTTTTTAAATAAAGCCACGTCTTCTTTTTTCAAATAGGAAACCGATAAATTCTCTAAGAGATTAAAGGAGTTTAATACTTGCCAATTGTTTATTCTACAACCCGTTAAATTCAATGTCTTTAGAGAATTTATGGTTTCAATAGATTGCAAATCCTTTAAAGTGGTTCCTGATAAATCTAAATATTCCAATTGATTAAAGTTTAATAACACATTAAAATCTTGAATACCTGAATTGTACCCAAGGTCAAGTTCTTTTAAATGAACCATTCCTGCTAAAGGTGTTAGGTTATTGAGTTGATTATTGCTTAAATACAATCGTTGAAGTTTGGTGAGTTTTTCTAAACCCGATAAATTGTAGATGGAATTATTATGTGCGTCAAAATGCTCCAATTGTTCGAATTGTTCAATTCCATAAAGATTTTTAAGTTTGTTCGAACTTATTACAAGTGCTTTTAATTGAGGGGCTTTTGATAATTGAGTTTCCGGATTTAGCAATGGGTAAAGCCCTGTCAACTCATTATTTGACATATCTAAATAAGTTAGTGAAGGGAAAGATTTGGTAGCATTTAATCCATACATCACTAAATTGGGTGAGCCATTAACACTTAAGTTTTCTAAGTTTGCCAATTCGGGAAATTTACCACAATTTTCTACAATAGTATTTAAGGATAAATGAGTTAACCGGGGCAGTTTGTTCAAGGTGCTGATATCATTCAAAGGATTATTGTTTAACCGAAGGTTGGTTAGGTTGGGCAAAGCAGGAAGCGAAGACAGCGTAATTAAACTGTTGCCACTTAGTTCTAACGAATCGAGATTGGGGTAATTTTTTAGAAAGTTTAAGTTGTCTATTTCATTAATTTCCAGCGACAAATGGGTTAAATTTATACTGCCTTTTAACGACGATAAATCGGTAATCGAATTATTGTTTAAATACAGTTTTTTTAATTGTGGTAAATGATTGAGTTCTGCCAACTTTTCTTTGCTGTTAAAGTGGTTGTTGTTTAAATTAAGCTCCTCCAACTTGGTTAAAGAGTAAATGGGGCTTAACGATTTTAAATAACGATTTTGTAATTCTAATTTTGTAATGAATCCATTGTCGTGGAGTTGTTTTATTTCGTTTCGTACACGGTTTCTACGAACCGAATACGACCTCCAATCTCCTTCAGCATCATCCAATAAAAAATTATACACTTTACAATCCAACCAATTGGTGTTGGATAAATACCTGTCTTGATAAGAATATACCGAATCGACTTCAAAGCCGGGCAATTTTTTAATGGAAAACAATCCTTCAATATTTCCTTCGGAGAGGCTTAGCATATAGTTTTTATCTAATGCAGAAATTTCTTTCATTTGGTGGGCTCGGTTCAAGTTAAACGAAGAAATTAAATTATCCCAATCGATGGCAGAACTGAGCAATAACACTACAAACAACGCACTAACATTGTGTCGGGCTAAAAACCAAACGGTTTTGTTGCGTTGTAATTTAATAAACAAGGTAATTAAACCAATGATGGCAAAAAACAACCAGAAGTAAACGCCTATCCGTTTGTAGGTTAACAACGAAGCATCAACATACATGGTGTTTCTG
>CAYJMI010000122.1:0-8488 GCA_964371285.1 uncultured Vicingus sp.
GTGGTGGTTAGCTCAATCGTCATAGCGTGGTTGTCAAAAAAAGAGATTGCGGGTCAAGCCCGCAATGACGAAAAAAAAAAGAGTGGTAACGGAAATAACAAATTGATGTTACTTTTTGTTGCATTAGCAATACTTAGTTACAACTTCAAACCAAAAAATAATCCAGAAATTATTTATCAATCTGATGGTATTCTTGGAGAGCTAAAAGTAGTAGATAGAATGTACGGAGGAGGAAAAATTTACAGGGAAATGATGGTGAACAATATATCACAAACCATGATGGATAAAGCAAATCCTGACGTAAGTTATTGGAATTATGTTGGCTTGCTAACGTATAATTTAGAAAGCTACACTAAGGGTAATAAAGCATTATTACTTGGTTTAGGAGGAGGAACTTTATACAAACAACTGCAACAAAAAGGTTTTGATGTGGATGTAGTAGAAATTGATGCACGCATAGAAAAAGTAGCCAAAAAATATTTTTATATAGAAGAAAAGTTAAATGTAGTGGTTGATGATGCTCGCCATTTTATTAAAACTACTAATAAAAAATACGACGTGGTAATTTACGATTTGTACCACAGCGAAACACCTCCTGTACATTTAATGACTAATGAGGCATTTGCTGAAATTAAAAATATGCTCACAGCTGATGGTGTGTTGGTAGTTAATTTTTATGGATTTTTAGCAGGTAAACGAGGAAGAGCAGCACGTTCTATCTACAAAACTTTGTTAAATCAACATTTTGATGTGCGTTTATTTGCCACCGAAGGAGAAGAAAACCAACGTAATTTTTTATTTATGTGTGGAAAAAATGAGTTAAAAGCTACCCAACCAATTATACATAAACTCATTTATGAATTAGATATTAATTTTGATGATGCCATTTTATTAACCGATGACAAACCTATTTTAGAACACATCTATTTAGATGCCGCTATACAATGGCGAAAAGATTACAACGAAGTAAATGCGAAGTATTTTTTGAGAAAATAGTTTTACAAACCTGTTAGGTTTTATGGACGGCTTTATTTAATTCAAAAAAAAATACAATAATTATTATTAATTCAATTTAATTCGTACTATTGCACTATCAGTCCTGATAACTATCGGGAGATAAAAAAGAATCAACAATTTTTATTATTCAAAAAGTTAACATTCCTTATTAGTATTATTATAAATATTCGTCAATCGACGGATGGGAAAAAATCATAATCCTATTCTAAACATTTAGAAAATTTCAAAAACACATGTACGATATCATTGAATTGAACAAAAAATTAGTAAACGAATTAAGAGACATTGCAAAAGAGTTGGATGTTGAAAAATTCGATAAACTGAAAAAAGAAGAATTGGTTGCCCAAATTATCGACCAACAAAATTTAAAAACTAAAACAATTACTTCAGCAAAGCTTGAAAAAGCAGACGAGCCAAGAAAAAGAATTCCAGTAGGTTCGTCAAATGGAGCAACAGGTGGTAAACCCAAAAGAAAAAGATTGCCGTTAGAATCAGAAAAAATGCCCGATTTGTTTAAACCAATGTCTCAAGTTAATGAAAGGAAAGAGGGAGAACCTAAACCATCAATACAAATACCAATAGAAGTAGAAGTAGAGCCAATAACAGATAAAGTTGAAAAAGAAATTAACACTCCTAATCAACATTTAATTCAACAAGAACCAGTATCTGAGCCAACTCGACCAACACTTAGTAATCAGCAACCTGTAAACAAAGCCAACGAACCTAGAGAAAGAGAACCTCGAGTGCAAAATGAACATCGTGAACCACGAGAACATAATGAAAGCAGAGAACCTAGAGAACAAAGTGAGAATCGTGAACCAAGGGAACAAAATGAAAACCGAGAACCTCGTGAGCAAAACATTAATCGTGAACAACGCGAACAAAAACAAAAATCCGAAGAAAGTTTATACAGTTTTGATAACATTGTAAGTAGCGAAGGAGTTTTAGAAATTATGCCTGATGGTTATGGTTTTCTACGTTCGTCTGATTATAATTATTTAAACTCACCCGATGATATTTATGTTTCTCAATCACAAATAAAATTATTTGGATTAAAAACAGGCGATACGGTTCGTGGAACTATTCGCCCACCTAAAGAAGGAGAAAAATATTTTCCGTTAATTAAAGTGGAAACCATTAACAATAGAGAACCTGCAGTTGTTCGTGATAGAGTTCCGTTTGATTATTTAACACCTATTTTTCCTGATCAAAAATTGAACTTAACAGGGCAAAAAAATTCAACACTTTCAACCCGAGTAATTGATTTATTTACTCCAATAGGTAAAGGGCAAAGAGGTATGATTGTGGCTCAACCAAAAACAGGTAAAACCACGTTATTAAAAGAAATTGCCAACGCTATTGCAGAAAATCATCCCGAAGTTTACTTATTAATTTTATTAATAGATGAACGACCGGAAGAGGTTACCGATATGGCTAGAAATGTGGATGCTGAAGTAGTAGCTTCTACGTTTGACGAACCGGCAGAAAAACATGTAAAATTAGCTAACCTCGTACTCGAAAAAGCTAAAAGATTGGTGGAATGTGGGCATGATGTTGTCATTTTGTTAGATTCAATTACACGTTTAGCAAGAGCATACAACACTGTTTCTCCATCATCGGGTAAAGTACTTTCGGGTGGTGTAGATGCCAATGCTTTACACAAACCAAAACGATTTTTTGGTGCAGCTCGTAAAATCGAAAATGGCGGTTCATTAACCATTATTGCAACTGCATTAACAGAAACTGGCTCTAAAATGGACGAAGTTATTTTTGAAGAATTTAAAGGAACAGGTAACATGGAGTTACAATTAGATAGAAAAATCTCCAATCGTAGAATTTATCCTGCTATTGATATTGTTTCTTCTAGCACACGCCGTGAAGATTTATTGTTAGGTGATAACATTACTCAACGTATGTGGATTTTAAGAAATTATATTGCCGATATGAATTCGGTTGAGGCTATGGAGTTTTTAAGAGATAGAATGAACAAAACCATCAGTAACGAAGAATTTTTAGCTTCGATGAATGGATAATTAATTTGAAGATGGTTTTAATTTGAAGATTTGAAAATGTATTTATTTTCTAACCATATAAACTTCTAACCTACTAAACTTTATTATTTTGTTAAAAAACCCTTTTCAAGTAGCAATAACTTTTGCAGTAGTAGCTTTAATTATTAAGCTAACCATTTTTTCGATAAACATGCAGCATGGTGATATGGAAAATTACATTCGCTATATTTATATGCTGGTACTTTTAACAGCGGTTTTTTTTGGAATTAGAAGCAATAAAATTTTAGAAAAAAATAAAACTACTTTTTTACAAGATTTTAAAGCCGGAGCAAGAACAGCAGCTTTTTTTGCATTGCTTGTTGCCGGAATTACTTATGTATATTATGCAAAAATTGATGCAAATTTTTTTGTGATGATGCAAAACGAAAAAATTGCTATCCTAAATGAAAAAATTACTGAGATGATTAATGCTGGTACGCAAACTAAAGAAGCATTGGTTGAAACCTATTTTAACCAATTGTTTGGAATAAAAACAATGTTAACTCCTTATTTTCAAGCCATGTGGACCATGTTCGGTTTAGTATTTATGGGCTTGTTTAATGCCTTAGTTTTTGCTTTTTTAATGAAAAAAATGCCAGGATTTAAGCATTAGTCTGCTGTTTCTTGAATTTTCTATAATTAAACAACAATTCGGTAAGTAATAATCCCATTATAGCGGAAAATATGATATTAATATAGAAGGTTTTAAAAACTATAATATTTATTAAAGCTAGTTGATTTAATAACATTAAGCCCGAAAGAATCAATAAAATAAAAATAATTCCTTTGGTATCAATTCCAATAAAAGACATTTTTTTATTAGTAAAGTGATGAACAATATTTTTACTTAAATCAATTTGATGATGAACTACTAATGAGTTTTTTAAAGCATTTTTTATTGTTTTTTCTAATTCAACATGCTCTTTACAACCGTTGCAAACAGAAAGATGTTGTGTAATGGTATTTAACTGAGTTTCATTTTCAATTAAATTATTTGAATATTCAAATAACTCTATTTCTGTAAGATGTTTATCCATGACGTAATTGATTTAGTAAAGTTATATCTTTTTCACTTAAAACTGCTCTAAACGTTTCTCTAGCTCGATACAGTTTTACTCTTACATTGCTTTCGGAGAGTTGAGTTGTTTCGGCAATTTCTTTTAGTGACAATTCCTCTAAATAAAATAATGTTAATATTTCTTTTTGATCAAAAGGCAATTTATTGAAATTTAGCCCAATTAGATGTTTTAAATCATTCTGGTTTATATGGGTTGTTATATCCTCTGATTGATACTTGTTTTCAATACTATTGGTAATTGTTAATGTTTCAAGTTTTTTGATTCTAATGTGGTTGAAAGTTTCATGACGGGCTATAGTATATACCCATGTTTTTAATTTTGACTGCCCTTTAAATTGGTCGATTCTTTCAATACACTTAATTAATACATCTTGAGTTATTTCTTCGGCAACTTCCTTATCGTTTAAAATATTTACACAAAGTACATAAACAAACTGCTGATAATTATTTACAAAATAATTAATAGCACTAATTTGTTTGCTCAGTAACCCTGATATTAAATCGGTATCTCTCAATATTTTTAAAACTAATAAATAAGACACACTTTAACATAAAAATGTTACAACTATTTTTTTAGATAATTTGTAACATTTATTTTTTGTTTGGTGTCAAAGGGAATGAAAACCAATTAAAATTAATATTATGTATGAAGTTGAAATAATAGCAGTAACAATACCAATTTTTGTAACATTAGGAGCTTTTGCTATGATAGTTATATTAAGAAGGTTAGAACATTTAGAAAAAATTAAAATGATTGAAAAAGGCCTAGACTTAAGTAAATACCAACGTCAGTATAAACCTGGAGGCACAATTAAATTTGCATTAATGGCTGTTGGTATTGGAGTGGGTCTTTTAATGGGAAGTTTATTAAAAGCATATACTCAAATTGAAGAAGAGGTTTGTTATTTCTCAATGATATTTTTATTTGCTGGGGCAGGATTATTTATTGCAAATAAAATAATTGAAAAAAAGGAAGATAAAACAATTCAAGAATAGTTAGTAGTGTTTAGTTAGTGCAAATTAAAGCTGGTAGTATTACTTACCAGCTTTTTTTATGAAGAATAAGTTTATAAAAAATATATTATTACTTTAGCTAAATATGAGTGACGATATCAAATACAACTTCTTAAAGTCGGCATTAACGATAGAAAATCCGTTAATGAGTTTAACCGATTTTTTTATTTGGTTAGAACAGCAAAAAAAGGAAACACACCATAAAATAACGCCAATTCCATTCTCTACAATGGAAAACTGGGGCTTTAATTTACAAACGGGTAATTTAGAACATTCATCGGGCAAGTTTTTTTCAATTGAAGGAATACATATCAAAACCAATTGGGGTAATGTAGCAGAATGGTCGCAACCCATTATTAATCAGCCTGAAATTGGATTTTTAGGCATCATCACAAAAAAAATAAACGGTGTGCTTTGTTTTTTAATGCAAGCTAAAATTGAACCTGGCAACATTAATGCCGTTCAAATTTCACCAACATTACAAGCTACCAAAAGCAACTATACACAAGTACACAAAGGTAATCCACCGTTATATTTAGATTATTTTTTGGATAAACGAAACGATGTAAAGGTTTTGTTAGACCAATTACAATCGGAACAAGGGGCTAGATTTTTAAAAAAACGTAACCGAAATATTATTATAGAAGTTTCAAGTGAAATTGAATTGAAGGAAAATTTTTGTTGGTTAACACTTGGGCAAATAAAAGAATTATTGACTCACGATAATATCATCAACATGGATACTAGAACGGTTATTTCTGGAATTCCATTTGGAGATATTACAACTTTAGCACAAATCGAAAACTATCACAATAGTGATTCTTACGAAAATAGTTTACTGTTATCTGAATTAGATAGCAATAACGCCTTGTATTCTATCGAACATATTATATCGTGGATTACTCGTTTAAAATCGTATGCCGAATTGGAGGTTGAAAATGTGCCGTTAAACAGTATCGATAATTGGCAAAAAGATGAGTATTCCATTCATCACAATCAACATAAATATTTTTCAGTTATTGCGGTAAAAGCAGAAATAGGAAACCGTGAAGTAAACAGTTGGACACAACCTTTGGTAAAATCGGCTCAAGAAGGAATTATCGCTTTTATCATTAAAAAAATAAACGGTGTTTATCATTTTTTGGTACAAGCAAAATTAGAATCGGGTAATTTTGATATTATTGAATTGGCTCCAACAGTTCAATGCCTTACAGGTAATTATCGTAAGGGATTAAACGAATATGAAGTTGAATTTCTTCAATACATTCTAGAGCCTGAAAAACACGGTGCTAAAATTCGTTATTCAGCTCATCAATCGGAAGAAGGTGGTCGATTTTTTGAAGAACAAAATCAAAACATGATGATTGAAGTAAGCGAGGAGTTTGATAATCATTTACCAGATAAATATGTTTGGATGACTTTAAATCAAATGAAAACGTTTATCAAGTTTAATAATTATTTAAACATTCAATCTAGAAGTTTGCTTTCGGCAGTTAAGTTTATTTGATACGTTTTATCATAAAGCCGTTTTCTACTTTTTGAAACCCAACTTTTGGATAATATTCCATAGCTGTTGATGCAGATAATAGCAAAAGCATGGTTTGTTCGCCTATTTTTTCTTTGGTTAGTTCAATTAATTTTTTTCCAATCCCTAAATTTTTATATCCTTCCCTAACTGCAAGGTCTGATAAATAACAGCAATAACAGAAATCGGAGAGTGAACGGGAAATACCCACTAATTTTTCATGATGCCAGGCAGTTACAATTAAATTGGAATTCGCATACATCGTTGAAATCCTTTCAAAATCATCAGTCGGTCTGTTTAAACCAGAGCTATTGTAAAGGTCGATAATCAAGTTGGTTTCTGGTGTAAAATCTATTTTATAGGTAATATCCATCTTTCAAAATAAAGTTTTATCTTTTAAACTAATTTTATCTTTTAATACAATTTTCTGGTTTAAAATTTGAAACCCTTCAAAAGGGTCATTTATATTCAAGTAAGGAGCATCTAAATCTGCCATTTGGCATTGAGAAGCAAGTACAGCAGCAGTAGCCACACCTAATGATGATTCTGACATACAGCCAATGAGTTTCATAAACTTATTTTTATTTGCTAATTTCTCCGAAAACTGTAACATCTTTTGTGCTTGAAATAAGCCACCACATTTCATCAATTTGATGTTTACACCCGAATAAGCTTCATGAAACTGAACCAAGTCTTCGAATTGTTGAATGGATTCGTCTGCAATAATGGGCAAAGGAGTTCGTTGTTTTAACCAAAAATGACCTTCATGGTCAACATCTTTTAGTGGTTGCTCAATTAAAATAGAATGTTGTTTTTCTAAATCAATAATTAAACGAATAGCATCTTCCTTGTTTTGATACCCTTGATTGACATCAATACAAAAAGGAATGTCTGTTTTTTTTCGAATGGCTTTTACAAAATCTAAATCATCGTTGGTACCAGTCAATTTTATTTTAAAATGAGTAAAACGGTTGGATAAATCTAATTTCTCTGACAGAAATGCAGCATCATTTTTGGTAATGGTTAGCGTAAGAGAAGGAGATGAATTTGTTTGCTCGAAAAAATCAGTCAGAGTTTTTCCCTTCGATAAAACGTACCAGTTTAAAATAGCCGATTGCAAAGCAGCTGAGGCAGATGGGTTTTCTTTAGAAAATGGAATATTCTCAGGATTCTCAAAGGGGTTGGTAGAAAGTATTTCCAAAACATTGTTGTATTGATTTTCTACCCAAATTTTTACCGAATCAAAAGTCTCTTTTCGATAGGGAGGCAGCGAAGCTTCACCGTAGGCAATAATATTTTCAAATTCAAGTTGCACAAAAGCCAATTGTGTACCTGTTCTCGTTCCGTGTGCCAAAGCAAAAGGATGAATAAATTTTAGAAAATAGGGATGTACACTTAATTTCACAAAGTAAATTTACAATCAAAATACTACAAACAAAAAAAGAAGTACTAACTTTTATGAAGTTGCGAGTATAAAGTATAAAACTGTTTGTTGGAGAATTTTTTATTTACTCTTAAACGCATTAATCGCATTTCGAGTAAAATCTGATAAAACCAATTTACCACTTATTCCTGCTCGTTCAATCAATAAAGTATCCCAATGGTCAGTTCCTTGCCAAAACACCTTTTTTAACATACTCATAGCTTCTGGGTTTGAGGAGGCTAATTTATTGGCTAAAGTTTCGATAGCCGCATCCATCCCTTCTATCGTTTCAAAAATTTCGGCATAAAGCGATTTTTCTTTTGCCCAATCAGCACTATACCATTCAGTTGCGTTTATTGCAAGCATACTCATTGCAGACG
>CAYJMI010000123.1:0-8365 GCA_964371285.1 uncultured Vicingus sp.
GTACAAAAATATTTACTAATCCGGCACTTAAAAAAGTATAAATGGGAAAAGTAAATTCAGTGGAAATAGCAATGAAAAAATCAGAAATATCAGTTACTAGCCCGGAACCTTTCATAATGCCCATAATACCAAAGTATAATGGAAATTGAATAAGAATACCTGATGCACCTACGATAGCGTCATCAATTGCTGAAAGAAAACTACTAAAATTTGAGTGAAACAAAATAGCCAAAGACAATAGAAGTAAATTGATATTGTTTGGGGTAAAAAAATCTAGAAAATTATAGTGATAATCAACAACAATTTTATAAAAGATAAAAATTAAAATAATACCTCCAAAAAATAATGAAAATAGCTTGGAATGGTCAAGTTTTTCGGCTCCAGAAATAATGGAGTTGTTAAACAATTCGGTTTTGTTTGAAGGTAATGTTATCAATTGATGGTTTGTTTTTTTACCAATAAAATACATGGCAATAGGCAAAATTGTAATTACTAAAAAGATAATTACAAGATTCATACTAGAGCCAACCGTTTCCCAGTAGGAAATTCTTTCTGGCAACAAAGCGATTTGTTCAGTAGAAAGAAACCCACTCATCATTTCTTTAAGATGATTTGGTTCAGCCACTTTACTTAACGAAGAACCAGATAAACCACCATGCCAAACCATCAAGCCAGAATAACCAGCTGCTCCAATTAATGGATAATTTATTTTCAATTCATTTTTTTGAGCAAATTCTGCAATTTTTCGAGCGAAAATAGCTCCAAAAATTAAGCCTAGTCCCCAATTGAATAAACTTACCAATATGGTTAAAAGCGTAACTAAGAAGGCAGCTTTAGCCGTATTGGCACACTGTTTAACCAATAATTTAATAATAGCATCTATAGGTTTAGAAAGAGCTAAAACATGACCAAGCACTAGCATTAACATCATTTGCATAGCAAAAACCAATGATGACGAATTCCAAATACCTTCCTCCCAATATTTTAGTAACTCAAAAGTGTATGAGATAGATGATTGATGGGGTGAGTTAGTAAAAATTAAGGCAATTAAAAAAGTTACAATAGAGAGAACTACAGCAATAGTAAATGGAGTAGGGAGGAGGTACTTGAAAACTGTGGTATATTTATCTGTAAAGTTCAAAGGTTGAGATTAGAAATTTGGGATTTGTTATTTTTTAAGTAATACCTTCCATGCATTCGTTATTTCTCCTTTTTCAATTAGTTTTTTTGCCTCAGTATAAATATCAACAGTATTCTTCGAATAGTTATTTATTTCTTCTTGTGTTGGTAGGGCTTCTACACTGGCTAACAATGCTAAATCATTACCACTAAAAAATTTATTTTTTTTAATGTGTTCAGGAATTTGGTCAATGCCGATACCAATCGTAGTTAAAGGTTTTGCAATTTCAAACATGGAATTTTCATCGGCTCTGCAATACCAATTACCTCCCATACGGCTTACTAAATCAATTTTCTTTTGGTCAATCAGCCCATTTTCATCTAAAATTTCATCTTTTATATGAATTCTTAAAATTTCACAAATAATAAGGTTTCCTGCACCTCCGTTCTGACCTAATTCTATTATGTGGTTTACCTTACACTCAAACTGAACGGGCGATTCTTTAACTCTGAAAGGTTTTACTAGATCGGATTTTATTGGAGTTAAACCTGCTTTTATAAATTCATCAACACCTTTTGCATAAGGAGAACTTGATAATGACATTTGTTGAACAATATCATAATTTACCACATTTATAACTACTTCAGCAATCTCTTTTACGTTGTCAAAAGTATTTTTTGTTTCACCGGTTCTACCGCTTCTCGCAGGAGAAAAAATTAAAATAGGTGGAGCAGCACTAAATACATTAAAAAAGCTAAACGGACTTAAATTTCTATTTCCATTTTTGTCAATGGTGCTTGCAAAGGCAATAGGTCGTGGCCCGATAGCCCCCAGTAAATATTGATGAAGTTTTTGTGTAGTTAAATCACTTGTGTTTACAGAAAGCATTTTTAAGGTATTACTAATTCGTAATTATTTTCGTAAATAGTTACATTTATTTTGCTATCACAACCTGAACCAAAATTTAATGTTCGAGTTGGTAAGTTAACTGGCTTAACGGTTACTATACCAGAATTTATCCAATTACAATTTCCAGCTAAATTCAAATTTGTAGTGATTTGTGATGAGAATCCATTTCCTTTAAAAGCCATTCCAGTATTTGAACCACTTATTGTATAAACATCATCACTTATTTCTGGGGTTGATTTTCCCTGAATAATTTGCAATTGATGATTTCCAGAATAAAAGATTTTTTGATTAAGAGTGTTTTGAATTTTTAACTCATTAAAAGTTAGTGAATAAGTAGGAAAAGAATCAGTTAAACCAACATATTGATACGACATTGTTCCTGAAATAATGGTAAACCCATTGTAGCCGAAATCAGAAAACACTAGAGTTGTTGTTGTTCCAACGTTATCGTAAAAACCATTAAACGAAGCAGATAATGAACCATTTCTAATAATTCCGTTTGCTGTGCAATTGGGATTAAACTTAATGGTTAATGTTTTAGGGTTGCTTAATGTATTAACAGTAATAGTATCGCAATTATAAACGGTGTTTGTATCTGTTGTAGTGGATGTAACAATTCCTGAAGAGGAATAGGCTGCTTGATGAATTGATTTAAAAACATCATACACCAAATTAGTTGAAAAAGCCACATCGGCTGAAGAATTTGTGGTAACATCTTCGTCTCTATCAGATTTTTTACAACCAAGTAGTACAACTGTAACTATTAAGATAATGAAGCTTCCTTTTTTCATAGTTGAAAGAAATAATTAATAAAAACTAAATTAGTTTATTTTTTGATATACAGCAAAAGTATAAGAATGTTTGTGTTTTTCATCTTTTTCATGAAATTCATTCTTTTCCATTTCCCATTGTTTTAAATCTAATGTTGGAAAAAAAGTATCGCCTTCAAAATTTTCGTGTACATAAGTAATGTACAATTTGTCAACAAGATTTTTTTCTAAAGCTTCTTTATAGATTTGACCACCTCCAATAATAAAAACTTCATTATCACTATTTCCTTTTGCAAAGGTTAAAGCATCTTCTAACGAATGTTTAATGATACAATTCTCTTCTTTAAAGCTTGAATCTTTTGTTAAAACAATATTTGTACGATTTATTAGAGGTCTGAATTTTTGAGGAATTGAAATATAATTTTTCCGACCAGAAATAATATGATGGTTTAAAGTAGTTTCTTTAAAATAGTTCATATCGTTGGGTAAATGCCAAATTAATTTATTGTTTAACCCGATAGCATTATTTTCTGCTACTGCTACTATTAAAGAAACTATCATAGTTTTCTCAACCATTTTTTGTAAACTACATTTTCGGAATCATCTTTTTTTGTAAGTTTATAACTCAACGAAGTACTTTCGATTAGAGGAAATTCTATGGTTTGTAAAATATTGTCCCGACTAATTAATATAGAAATTTTATCCCCTACTTTTTTATCTGAAATAAAGTTATAAAAATTACCATCAAATCTAAAACCATTTATTCCAATAATTTCATCATCAACATTTAAACCACCATTATAACCAGAAGTATTTCGAGTAACACTTTTAATGATGTTATTAGATTGAGATATTCCTATGCTTATTTTTTTGTTTTCAAGCATTACCATTTCGTAGTTAGCATAATTAAAAATAGTGTTATAATCGAAGGTTTCGGTACCGAAAACATATTTATCAAAAAATGAAGTTAAGTCTAATCCAGAAATATGTTCGATAGCTTTTCTCATTTCGGTGATGTTAAATCCCCGACCTTGTTTTTTGTAATATTCTTGATAAAGAAATTTCATTACATCATCCAATGATTTTTCGCCCTTAGTAGATTCTGCAATCATAATATCTAATACGTTAGCAATTACCGAACCTTTAGTATAATACGAAATACTGGTATTGTAACTATTTTCGCTGGGTCGATACCCCTTTATCCAAGCGTTAAAACTTGCATCTGCTGCCGACATTATTTTGTTTCCGGGTTGATTTTCAACACTACTTATTGACCCTGTAAATCTCCGAATCATTTCATCTTCAGTATATATTCCAGCTCTGTACAGTAATAATTCGTCGTAATAACTAGTAAAACCTTCCATTACCCATAACAAGTCAGTATAGTTTTCATTGTTGTAATCAAACGGACCTAAAGATGATGGTCTGATTCTTTTTACATTCCACAAATGAAAATATTCGTGAGCAACTAGATTTAAAAATCCTTTGTAGTCTTCTCCTTCATAAGTCCAACGATTTACCTGAAGTGTTGTTGATCCTAAATGTTCTAATCCACCACTACCTTTTGTTAGATTATGAATAATAAAAGTATATGCTACGTTAGGGTTTTCTCCAAAAACTTCTGTTGCAGCTTCAATTACTTTTGGCATGTCTAATTGTAATTTTTCAATATTGTAATTGCCTTCGCCATACATAGCAACATGGTGTGTTGTGCCACTAGCATTAAAACTAAATGTTTCATGATTGCCAATTTCTACAGGAGAATCAACTAAAATATCATAATTAGGAGCCTCATAAATAAATTCAGTCGTACTTATTTTTTTTAGTGAAGTGCTTATTTTTTTCCAATCTTTATAAGGAGTAATTTTTAGTGTGGTGGGTTGATTCATTAGTTCTTTAACAAACATAAACATATTTGCACCGTTAAAATAACCGTGAGATGCATCTATAAAACTGGTTCTCACACTCAATTCATTAGCATAAACAAGATAGCTTATAGTAATGTTTGAAGCATTGTTGGATAATATTCTCCAAGTATTTTTATTGAGTTGTGTTGTTTTAATTTCTTTTTGATTAAAAAAAACATGTAATTCTTCAACATTTTTTGAGAACTCTCGTATAAGGTACGAACCTGGTGTCCAAACAGGCATTTGGATATCAATATATTCTTTTTTATAATCATCTATGGTAATATTAACTTCAAAATAATGTGTGTGTGGTTTAGACATACTTACTTCGTAGTTGATAGAAGTAGCAAGTAATTGTTGTGAAACTAAAATAGAAAGGATAATGATTAATATTTTCATATTAGCAATGTTAAATAAAGTTAAAAGTAAAAGTAACGAATAATAATTTCTTGCTAAAACTGTTAAATGTGTTAAGAAACAAAAATTAATTTTTTCAATTGAAATTTTTTTTATAAATTTAATCTCCTAAATATTCTGAACTATGTCTAAAAAAACGTTAGAATACACAAAATCACTATTAAAAAAAGTAAGTTTTGATGTTAAATTATTCAGAAAAGAATTAGCAAAAGCGTATCAAAACCTGTTAGAAGAAGAAATTGAGGAGTTGAGAGAATGGGTAATTACAAATTTCGGTGTTCAGTATTATTTGAACCCTATTTATGTTGTAAAGTGATAAGGATTATTACAACATTTTCACTTTCGCTATATCACTCTTATCAAATGGATAAGCGTTAAATGTTCCCATGGCTTTAGCCACCATTTCCCCTTTTTGATTATAAATTTCGCCAGAAGTTGAAATGATACGTTTCCCAGCGTTATCAACCCTTCCATAACCCTTTAAAACATCACCTAAATAAGCAGGTTTAAAGTAATTGAGTTTAAATTCAACAGTAGAAACTAATTTTTTATCCTGAGCAACTAAACTTAAAGCAGCAACACCAATTACACCATCCATCAATGCTGCAATCATGCCGCCATGTATGGTGTTTACTGTTGCTAAATGTTTTTCAAGAACTTCCATTTCATAAATAATTTCACCAGGTTTTACCACAGTAAGTTTCATGTTGTTTTCTCGTCCGAAATTATTTACTTGATTATATATTTCAATTAAATGTTGCATAAGTTTTAAAATACGGTGATAATAATCAGTGATACTGCAAAAATAGTATCATAAAGTTTGGTAATTTAGTATTTCCAAATTAAAATTATTAAAATTTAAAAAAATGAATTTAAAAAATGTAAAAACAATCCTATTGGCATCAGTTTTAGTGCTGTTATTTTCTTGTAAAGATGAAGAAATGGAAAATAAAATTGCTGATTTAGAAAATCAAAATACAGAATTGAATAACGGTTCAACAGAAAAAGACAATCAAATTGAAACCTATATTCAGTCGTTGAATGAAATTCAAGACAACTTGGCTGCAATTAAAGAAAAGCAGAAAATTGTTACTTCTAGCTTTAATATGGGAAATGGAGAATTAAATACCAATGTTAAGGACATGATTATTAATGATATGGGTTTGATTAATAATTTATTGGATGAAAACAAACAAAAACTAGCGTCTTTAACTTCCAGATTAAAAAAATCGAATTTAAAAATTACCGAGTTAGAAAAAATGATTGAAAACATGGCTTCACAACTTCAAGAAAAAGATGCTGAAATAGGTAGTTTACAAACACAATTGGCTAATGCAAACGAACAATTAAAAGTCTTGTTTGAGGAATACAACAACAGGCTGGAAGAAATTGGAACTCAAACTGATAAAATGAATACTGCTTATTATTGTTTTGGAACTTCTAAAGAACTGAAAGAAAAAGGCGTATTAACCAAAGAAGGTGGCTTTATTGGAATTGGTAAATCTGAAAAATTATCTGCTGATTTTAATAAAGATTATTTCACACAAATTGACATTACTTTAATAAAATCTGTTGATTTAAAAAGTAAAAAAGCTAAAGTGATTACTACTCATGCCACAGATTCGTATAAAATTGAAGGTGACAAAGTATCAGTTGATAAACTGGTAATCACAAACCCAGAAAAATTTTGGGCTTCTTCAAAATACTTGGTTATTGTTGTTGAGTAAAATAACATAGCCCATGGTTTAAACCATGGGCTATGTTATTTTATTTAAAAGATTAGCAAAATCTCCTGCTAATTTTTTTCTACTGTATTTTTCGACCCCGATAGCTATCAGGGGTTCGCTATTAATGTGGAGGTTTTGCTTTTTATACAGTTCGTAAAATTGAGTTAAACTATTTTTTAATCCTTCATCATCATTAAAATCCACAACAATTCCAGCTTTCGATTCAAGTATTATTTTTGCTGAATCTCCGGTTGGTTTTCCAATACAAACAATAGGGCGTTTTGCACCTAAATATTCATATAATTTACCCGGCACAACTCCATTGATATTAGGAACATCATTTAATGGTAAAAGCAATACTTGTGATTTAATTAGTTCATCAATCACAAGTTGATGAGGTAGATGATTTATTCTATTTAAATTCGTTTCTAAATCAAAATGTTTGATATAGGTAATTGCTGAAATATCCAGTTGCCCAATAAATTTAATTTCCAAATTTTCATCAAAACCAACTATTTCATTTTTCAACTCCTTTAAAACTTTCCATAATATTTTTGGATTGCGGTCTTCATTTAAAGAGCCAGCATGAGTGATGGTAAATTTTTGGTCTAAAACTAGTTCTCCTTTTTGGTTAAAATCTTCAGGGTCAAAACCATTGGTAATAACTTCAATATCTCTATGAATCAATTTTTTAAAATCTTTTGCCCAGCTCCAACTAACTGTTACTATTTTAGTGGCATGTTGCAAAACTTTTTGTTCTAGTTTACGATGTTTTTTATCTGCCCATTTTGATAACATTAATTTGTGATAAAAATCGATGTTTGTCCAAGGGTCTCTAAAATCGGCTATCCAAGGTATTTTATGTTTTCGAGTAACGTTGTAAGCAATCAAATGAGTAGAGTGAGGGGGGCCGGTTGAAATAATTGCATCAATTTTATGAGTTTCTAAATAATTGATAAGAAATTTACTCGATGGTTTTATCCAAAACATTCGAGCATCAGGGATAAACACATTTCCTCGAATCCAAACCGATAGTTTTTGTAATGCCGAATTTCCTTTACTTTCTTGTCCTAATCCTGGAGCAATTTTTTCGTCCTTATGTTTGCCTAATAATTTTTTATAAAGTGAAAAAGGTTCCCATATCGGTACTCTTAACGTTTCAATGTTTTTTGGGATTTCACTTAACATACTTTCATCAACTACAGACGCCTCGCCATTTTTAGTGGTAAAAATCACAGGTTCCCAGCCAAAATCTCTCAAATATTTGGTTGTTTTTAACCATCGCTGAACTCCACCACCACCCATGGGAGGCCAATAATAAGTAATGATTAAAATTTTTTTCATCTGTAGATATTTATTATTCGTTCTTGTTTATTTTTAAATTAAAGTACTCATGAGCTCGTTTCACTCGGTTGTTTTTTTTTGTCAGATGGAATACGCCATGTTATCTTCATCACTCTTTAGCTCAATATTTCTATTGTTTTTATTGTTTCGCTGCTAACTTCGTTGGTGTGT
>CAYJMI010000124.1:0-7901 GCA_964371285.1 uncultured Vicingus sp.
GTTTTAATCCATCATGTGACGAATATATATTGTTTTAAGTAATTTTTTAATCTCTTATTTTATCTAAAATTTCATTTAGCTTTTCTGCTTCGGTGGTGGAAACAACTTTTGACATGTTGTTAAATGAATCCATTTTTTTTGAAATATCATCCAATAAGGAAATTCCTTTTTTTGTAATTTTTATATCTACCTGTCTTCTGTCGTTACCACAAGTTTTGCGTTCTACCAATTCTTTTAGTTTTAGTTTATCTACTAACCTGCTGGCATTTGAACTTTTGTCTAACATTCTATCAATAATATTGTTTACGGTTATTGCATTTGGGTACTGACCTTTTAAAATACGTAATACATTGTATTGCTGCGGACTTATACCAAAAGGTTTTAACGTTTTAATCGATTCGTTATTTAACCAATTGGCAGTATAAATAATATTGATAAACAGTTTTTGATACTCCGATTTAAACTCTTTTTGCTTGATGGCTTCTTCTATTTTCATCTTTTATTTTTGATACTACAAATTTATACAAAAACATTTAATGTACGTACATATAATTTTAAAATATTTTTTAAGGATTGACATGGCTGAAATAACGAAGATATACAGCCATGCAGGAATTTCAAATATTTCTTAACTCATTAATTTACTAACCAGTACAGTTACCCACACTTTTTTCGGGGTAACTGTACTGGTGAGTGGCGTGAGACGAGCCGTCTACTCGATTAGCGGCTGGTGTTTGTTATAGGTTTAATTTTGTTTTCTTACTAACTCCACTATTTTACTGTATAATAAGTTTTCGTTAATAGGTTTAGAAATATAATCATCCATTCCAAATTCTTTGCATTTAGCTAAATCTACTGTAGTTACATCTGCTGTTAAAGCAATTATTGGAATTTGAGATTTCATTTTTTTGCGTATGTATTCTGTTGCCTCAAACCCATTCATTTCAGGCATGTGCAAATCCATCAAAATAATATCGTAAGTATTGGTTCGCAATTTTTCTATGGCAATTTTTCCATTACATACTATTTCGTGTTCAAATCCAAAATCATTTAAAATAATTTTGATTAATAATTTATTTAATGCAACATCTTCGGCCACTAATACCCGTAGATTTTTAATTCCTGAATCCAGTTTTAGTATTTCTATTTCTTCTTCTGACTTCATATTTGTTTTTCCAAAAGGCAGGGTAAAACTAAATATTGATCCTTCACCAATCTTACTTTTTAAATTAATACTTCCTCCTTGAGCTTCCACTAATTGTTTAACAATAGCAAGCCCCAACCCTGTTCCTCCGTAAGAATTAGCTGTGCCAGTTTCAGCCTGTTCAAAAACATTAAAAATTGAATTTATTTTATTAGCAGCAATGCCAATTCCTGTATCGGTAACGGCAAATTCAATGGTCACATTTTTTTTATCTTCGTGTAGTAATTTCAGGCTTATTCCAATTTTCCCTTTATGCGTAAATTTTACGGCATTGCTTATAAGGTTTAAAATAATTTGATTTAATCTTACTGAATCGCCAAAAAGCATTGATGGTATTTGGCTATCATATTCTCTTACAAGTTCTAAATTCTTTTCTTTTATTTTCAGGGCAAAAGAATGTAGTATTGATTTTATTGATTTGTGTATCTCAAATGGTTGCTTTTCAAATGTCATTCTACCTGCATCTACTTTTGCCAAATCAAGTATGTCGTTTATGAGCTGGTGTAAAGACGTACCACTTGTTTTTATTGCTTGTACAAATTCTTTTTGTTCTACACCTAATTTAGTTTTTAATAACACATTTGTAAACCCTAAAATGGAATTTAAAGGGGTTCGGATTTCGTGGCTCATGTTAGATAAAAACTGTTGTTTGGACTTAGTGGCACTTTCCGCAAATACCTTTGCATCCATCAATTCTTTTTCAAACAGTTTCTTTTCAGTAACATCTGCAATGGCAAGCAGAATTAACTCTTCGTGATTCATTTTTTGAATAATGCGACTTGCATTAAGCAACATTGTTTTTTCGCCAATGAACGGAAAGGTGTGTGTAATTTCAAAATCGTGGAAGTGAGTATTTCTTGGAAGAATATCTTCAAGTAGCTCTCTCAGGCGAGGAATATTCCATTGCTTGTTTCCTAAATCATACAATAGCATACCTTCGGTTTCTTCTTCATTAACATTAAATATTTTATAGAATGTTTTGTTGGCTGATTTTACACGAAGATTTTTATCTAACACAATCATGGGCTCATGTATGGTGGCAAATACCGCTTCGGAATATTCGTAAGCTTCGTTGAGCAGGTCGTTGCGGGTTTGCAGTTCCTGATTGGTGGTGGTGAGTTCTTCATTGGCAGATTCTATTTCTTCTTTTGAAGTTTCTAATTCTTCATTCACGGTTTGCAGTTCTTCATTGCTCGAAACTACTTCTTCATTAGCACTCTGCAATTCTTCAGCAAAAGCTTCTTGTTCTTGTATAATTGCAAGCGTATCAGCTTGTGCAGCCGCTAATTCCTGTTCTAATTTTTTTATTCTCCGGTTTTTTGCAGCCCCAATAGCTTTCGAGGTGTTTTTTCCACTATTCGCTTGGTGCGAATAAATTTCTGTTTGTTCATGTTCGGTAAAAATAATAAGGAGCAAGGGTTCGTTCCATTCTATGGTAAGCGGAACAACTTCTATACTTATAATTTTCACATCTGTCCCACCTTTGGCGGAATTCAATTCAATTCCAGTTTTTCGAATACGCTGGTTCGTTTTAACAACTTTTGAAATTGCATTACGCAATTCAAAAGCAATTTCAGGTCGAACCATTTTTAAAATATTAAAAGTGGCTCTACCTTTTGGATGCGTGAGAAATAAATCGGTTGTGCCGCGAAACTGAACAATTTCCATGAGGTGATTAATAACAACACTTGCAGGCATAAATTCTGAAACGAGTACGTTATCAATAAAATTGTCAAGCCCTTGTTGAGTAACAGTCCCGATACTTATCGGGGTTTGTGTTGTATTTCGTTGGCCTAATGGAACATTTTTTTTAGACGTAGTATGCTGCACAAAGCGGGGTGAAAGTTCAGGCAACCGATGTGATCCTGAATTTATTTTACGTGAAAATATTTTATACTTGCTATTAGAGCTTGTAAAAAGATTTGTTGAATGACTGATATTTTCTGATTTGCCAAGCATTAAATATCCATCGTTGTTTAAAGCGTAATGAAAAGTGCTGACTGCTTTTTTTTGTGCAGCGGTATCGAGATAAATAAAGAGGTTGCAGCAACTGATAAAATCGAGGCGAGAAAAAGGAGGGTCGCGTAAAATATTATGCTGAGCAAATATGCACATTTCGCGTACGGCTTTGTTTATACGAAAACCACCATCTGCTTTGATAAAGAAACGCTGGATACGTTTTGGCGAAACGGTTTCCAATTCTTGTTTGGTGTAAATACCAATACGTGCTTTGTTGATGGCATGTTCGCTAAGGTCTGTTGCAAAAATTTGAAAGGGTGTAGTAATTTTTTTGCTTTCCTGAATTTCGAGCAACATCATTGCAATAGAATACGCTTCCTCGCCTGTGGCACAAGCTGGAACCCATATACGCAGCGACTCACCTGCTTCTTTTCTTTTGAGTAGCTTTGGAAAAAGATTTTCTTTTAAATATTTGTGCGTGTCAGTATCACGAAAAAAACTGGTTACATTAATCAATAAATCTTGGTAAAGAATATGTATTTCTTCTTTTTTTTGCGAAAGCAGTTTTGCATATTCTTTGAGGTGTGTTATTTTATACAACAACATTCTGCGAATGATTCGCCTCTTGATGGTGTTCATTTTATACGCACTGAAATCAACACCGATGGCTTTGTGCAATTGGTTTAGAATAATTTTTAAATCAGGATTGCTGTTTTCAATTAAATTTTCTTCACCGTTTTTTATGCCAATGGTTTTTATAAGAGGATGTTTACTTAGCCGTGCTAATTCGAGTGCTATTTCTTTTGGCGACAAAATAAAATCTACCATACCTGCCGCAATTGCAGAATGAGGCATGCTTGTGAATTTTGCAGTATCGTCTTGTGCAAAAGTTAACCCACCTTCGTGCTTGATAGTTTTCATACCTATTGTTCCATCGCTTGCACTTCCGCTAAGAATAATTCCGATAACTCTTTCTTTTTGTGCTTTAGCAAGTGATGAAAAAAGAATATCAATAGAAATTGCAGCACTGCTTTCTGAACGGGGAATTAATTTAATATGTCCGTCTGTTACTTCAATTCCTTTGTTGTATGGAATAACAAAAACATTATTGGGCATTATTTTATCCATGTCATCAATCTCCTGCACTGTCATACTTGTTTTCTTCGACAAAATTTCAGTCAACATGCTTTTGTGGTCGGGGCTGAGGTGCTGCACATAAATAAAAGCCATGCCCGTGTCGGCTGGCAGATATTTTAACAACTCCATCATAGCTTCCAATCCACCTGCTGATGCACCAATGGCAACTACCGGAAAAGAAATTTCTTTAACCTCTGCTTTTGCAGGCGGTTTCTTTTTGGTTGAAGTTGCTTTCATTTCAATGAAGGGTGTTAAGGTTAGCTGAAATTATATGGTAAAGTTAGTCATTTAAGCGTGGTATGCACGTTAAAACCATTGTTTTGTCTGTTTGTGATGTTTCGGATTAAGTTAACACGTCACTTACGCTTGCTGGTAAAGGTTTTTCGACTACCCGAAGGGTGGGCTTTTACCACAAAACTTGATTTGAAAAACTAATGTTTGATTTATGATTTCATGCCAATTCTTTATAATTACTCAAAGTGAGATTTAAATTATTTAAGCAAAAAACGAAGAATAGTATCAGTTGCTCCAACATTATCTGTTACAAACTTTTTACTGTTGTTTTTATAAAAAGTTAAGTCGGATAAAACAACATTTATGGTATTTTTAAAATCATGTTCGTTAGCAATTTCAAATGCACCTTTTGCAGCAATTAATTCTTGTGCTTCATGAAATTTTTGGTGTTTTACTCCAAACACCACCACATTGCCAAAACTTGTAGGTTCTAAAATATTGTGCAACGCACCACTAAAACCACCACCAACAAAAGCAATGTCGGCATATTGATAAATGTTTGCCAAAAGACCAATGTTGTCAATTATCAAAATTGACTGGCTATTTACATTATTTCCATTGGCTTGGCTATAGCGTAAACAGTTTTGGTTAAACAATTGTTCAATTTGTTTAAGATGATTTTCGCTAATGTCGTGAGGGGCAATAATCATCTTGAAATCTGGATATAAAATAGAATAATTAGCCAAAAGTTGTTCTTCGGGTTGCCAAGTGCTGCCACCAACCAGTAAAATGTTGTTGCCTTTAAATTGTTCAATTAATGGTAATTTTTTAGGGTGTAATGCGTTTTCAAAAACCCGGTCGAAACGAGTGTCTCCACTTAATGTTATATTGGTAAAGTGGTGTTTTGCCAGTATATTTTTAGAGATTTTGTTTTGTACAAAAAAATGGGTGAAACCAGTCAAAACTTGTTTGTACCAAGCTCCGTACCATTTAAAAAATAATTGGTTTTCTCTAAAAACTCCTGAAATTAAATAGCTGGGAATGTTGTTTCGTTTCAGTTCCATGATGTAATTGAACCAAAATTCATACTTTACAAAAAACACCATTTTTGGTTGCACCGTTTTTATAAATGTTTTAGCATTTTTTAAGGTGTCAATGGGTAAATAAAAGACATAATCAATGATAGGGTCATTTTTTCGATGTTCGAACCCCGATGGAGAAAAAAAAGTAACTAAAATTTTATAAGTCGGGAAATTAATTTTGAATTTCTCGATGACTGGTTTGGCTTGTTCAAATTCGCCTAAACTAGCACAATGAAACCAAACAATTTCATCATCACTTTTTACGGTGCTTTTTATTTGCTGAAAAATATCTGTTCTACCATCTACCCAAAGTTTGGCTTTAGCATTAAACAACGAGGCAATTCTAATTCCAAAAGCGTAACACGAAATAAATATGTGGTAAAAAGCAATCATCGTGCTTTAATCGTAATAATATTCGTCTTTGGTTCGTTTGTTTAAACGAATAATCCAACCTACATTAAAGCCGTAAAGTATGTTAGAAGTATAATCAGTATCAGCTTGTTGAGTGTCGTAATTAAATTTTCTGAGGCTTTTGGTTTGTCCATAAATTAAATCAAAACCACCATAAAAATTTACAAAGCGGTTTTTACTCATGTGCATGTAGCCTATAAACAAGTTGGTAGCCATACCAAACGATAAGCGGTCGTAACCTTTTTTGTAATCGTCATTTAAGGCTTGAATTTCATCTTTAAAAGCAATTCTAACTTTATGATGTAGAGTTCCAATTCCACCATAAACCAAAATTCCAGAATTTTTGTTGTTGCTTAAAACATTAAATAATTTTCCGCCGGTTAAAAAAAAGGAAGTACCTCGTTCTTCTAAAAAAATATAGGTTAAACGTCCTTCGTTATCAATAACATAACCATCAGAAGTTTTAATACCATCAATGATTGAAGTTTCTTTAACATTGCCTCCCCAATTAAAATTTCCTTTAATGCCGTAGTACCAATTTTTTTTATTTTTAATAGCAAAAGAACCTCCAACAGTATTGTTTCTACCAAAACGATTTGATATTTCACCAGATTTCCAGTCCATTCCATAATTAAAGGTAATCATGGGAATGGTAAAAGTGGAGTCCTTTAGGTCGTTTGAATTTCTACCAGTTTGAGCAAAAATTGAACTTTGTGTAGCAAAAATAAAAATGAGTATGAAGTAACGCATATCTAAAAAATAAGTACAAATATACTGAATTTTTGTAGTCCTGATTTATCGGGGACTACTTAGATTCAGTTATGCCGCCACCTTGTTTTTTTTAATCCAAACATTAGCGGTATAAACGAATAAAAGTATTAATTATTTGATGGACTTTTAATACCATAAAATTAACACTAATAACAGAGTTTTATTTAATTTAGCCCCGAGAATTATCAGGGTGTTAAATAAATTTAATAATCTAATATGAAATAGCCACGTGTAAAAGCACATAAAGAATGATGAAGAAAACATGGCATATTCCATATGACTTAATTAAAACAATAAATATTTACATATGAACATACAAATGGTTGACCTAAAGGGTCAGTACAAAAAAATTAAGTCAGAAATTGATGCTGCAATTATTGATGTGCTTGAGTCCACAGCATATATTAATGGTCCAGAAGTTCATGCTTTTCAAAAAGAATTAGAAGCTTATTTAGGTGTAAAACATGTAATTCCGTGTGCCAACGGAACCGATGCGTTGCAAATAGCTTTAATGGCTCTTGGTTTAAAGCCTGGAGATGAAGTAATTACTTCCGACTTTACTTTTGCCGCAACTGTTGAAGTTATTGGTTTACTGCAGTTTACACCTGTTTTAGTAGATGTGGATCCAAATACATTTAACATGGACATTGCTAAATTAAAAAAAGCAATTACTTCAAAAACAAAAGCAATTGTGCCAGTTCATTTGTTTGGTCAATGTGCTAACATGGAAGAAATATTGGAAATTGCTAAAGCACACAAAATATTTGTGGTTGAAGATACTGCTCAAGCAATTGGAGCAACATACACTTTTAGTAATGGTACTACCAAACAAGCAGGAACAATGGGGGAAATTGGTACAACATCATTTTTTCCATCTAAAAATTTAGGCTGTTATGGTGATGGTGGTGCAATTTTTACTAACGACGATAACTATGCAGCAATTTGTCGTTCTATTGTAAATCATGGAATGGGCGAACGTTATTATTACGAACGTTTAGGTGTAAATTCTCGATTAGACTCTATTCAGGCGGCTATTCTAAGAATTAAATTACGACAATTGGATAACTATGCTAAAGCAAGAAATGAAGCTGCAGCATATTACG
>CAYJMI010000125.1:0-7842 GCA_964371285.1 uncultured Vicingus sp.
CATTGAATAGAACTCTCCGAATTGATAATTTGAGATTTGAGATTTGAGATTTGAGATTTGAAATAAGCTATTAGTTCTTTGAGTTGGTCTATTCTAATTAAGTTTTGAAGTAGAAATTCATGTGCATTTTTAATTGCTAAAATACTTGGTAAGGGTAGGGCTGTGGTATAGATAAATGCACGGGAATAGTTAATTAGATAATCGCGTAAAATTTTATTGCCAAATACTGCTGCACCATGACAACCATAAGCTTTCCCGAAAGTTATAATTCGTGCAAAAACATCATTTTCTAGATTTAATTCAGCAACCAAGCCTAAACCGTTACCAAAAATACCTGCTGCATGTGCTTCATCCACTATTAATGCTGCATTGTGGTGTTTACAGATTTCTGCAATTTCAATCAATGGAGCAGCATCGCCATCCATCGAATAAATGGATTCTACAACAACATAAACTAAACCTGTAGCTAGGCTTAATTTTTCCTCTAGTGCTGTTATATTGTTGTGTTCAAAAGCATAGTTTTTGGCGTTGCTTAATTTTATTCCATCACGAATGGAGGCATGAATGTATTCATCATAAATAATGGTGTCGGTGCGTTGCGGTAAGCATTGAAACAAACCTACATTGGCATTGTAACCGGAGTTAAAAATTAATGCAGCTTCCGATTGATAAAAGTTGGCTAAATACTGTTCTGTTTCTTCTGTAATCGAATGGTTTCCAGATATTAATCGAGAGCTGGTTGCACCATAACTTTCAAAATTATGGTTGGTTTGATGAATAGCAATTTCTTTAGCAAAACCCAAATAATCGTTAGAACAAAAATCAACCAAATGGTTGTTGTCCTTTAATTCACGAAAGGCATTTTCTTCTTTTCGTTTGTCTAGTTTTTGTTGGATGTATTTTAGTTGGGCATTCATTTTTATTCGTCATTGCGAGGAAGAATGATGAAGCAATCGATTGCTTCATTTCGTTGCACTGCATTCGCAATGACGATTAACTTTCCTTTAAAACTTTACGAGCTTCTTTCCCTTTTTCAGTTGCTTGAACATTTCGCTCAATAACATGCCCCGGTCTGCTCCATTTTTCAACATCAATATTATTGTCATCCTGAGCTTGTCGATGGACAGGTTGGTCTTTTCTAATTTTTACTTTTCCTGTATTGTCTTTTTGTTTTTCGGTTGGAGTTAATCCCAATAAGTTAAACAACTGCATATCTTCATTATCTCCAGGGTTTGGAGTAGTCAATAATTTATCTCCTGCAAAAATAGAACTTGCTCCTGCCATAAAACATAATGCTTGTCCTTCTTTGCTCATTTGCATTCTTCCGGCAGATAAACGCACTGTGCTTTTCGGGAAAACAATTCGTGTGGTAGCAATCATTCGAACTACATCCCAAATCGGAACAATTTCTTGTTCTTCTAAAGGAGTTCCTTCAACCGGAACCAACGCATTGATTGGAATAGATTCAGGTGCTTCGCTCAATTTTAATAAACCCATTAACATTCCGATACGGTCGTTAACGGTTTCACCCATTCCGATAATACCACCGGAACAAACTTTTAAAGAGCTTTTACGCACATTTTCTAATGTTTTTATTCTATCGTTAAATCCTCTGGTGGAGATAACTTCTTTGTAATATTCTTCAGATGTATCAATGTTGTGGTTGTAGTAATGTAAACCTGCTTCAGCCAAACGTGTTGCTTGGTTTTCGGTAACCATACCTAACGTACAACAAACTTCCATGTTCATGGCACTTAATCCTCTTACCATTTCAATTACTTGGTCAAAATCTTCGCCATCTTGTACGTTTCTCCAAGCAGCACCCATACAAACTCTTGAAGAGCCGGTAGCTTTTGCAGCTTCAGCTTTTGACAAAACTTCATCAACAGGCATTAAGTTGTTTTTCTCGATGTTGGTGTGGTAACGGGCAGCTTGCGGACAATAACCACAATCTTCAGGGCAACCACCTGTTTTTATAGAAATTAATTTACTTACCTGAATTTTTAGAGGGTCGTGGTGCAAACGATGAACTTGTGCAGCATCGTAAATCAGTTCCATTAAGGGTTTGTTGTATATGTTTAGAATTTCTTCTTTTGTCCAAGTTTTGTTGCTATCCATAATCGATAATAAATTTTAGAGAACAAAGATAATGTAAAAATGGATAAAGGATAATTGATAATGGATAACTTTACCACTTTATAAATTTTCTGACTTTATAAACTCATGCGAATAGACATTATTACCGTTTTACCGGAACTGTTGGAAAGTCCTTTGAATGCTTCCATTCTAAAACGAGCCCAAGAAAAAGGGTTGGTAGAATTAGTAGTTCATAACCTGAGAGACTATTCGACCAACAAACAAAAAAGTGTGGATGATTATGCTTTTGGTGGTGGTGCGGGAATGGTGATGCAAATACAACCGATTGCCGATTGTATTGAAAAATTAAAAACAGAAAGAACCTACGATGAAATAATTTACATGACTCCTGATGGCGAAACCATGAAACAAGGCATGGTAAATACCCTTTCGTTAAAAGAGAACTTGATGATACTTGCAGGGCATTACAAAGGAGTTGACCAAAGAGTAAGAGATTTGTTTATTACCAAAGAAATATCAATTGGCGACTTTGTTTTAACGGGTGGAGAGCTTCCAGCAGCTATTTTAGCTGATGCCATTATTCGTTTGATTCCGGGAGTTATTAGCGATGAAACTTCGGCTTTAACTGATTCTTTTCAGGATAATTTGTTGGCACCACCAGTTTATACACGACCTGAAGAATACCGAGGATTAAAAGTTCCGGATGTTTTATTGAGTGGCAACCACAAAAAAATTGAAGCTTGGCGTGAAGAAGAGGCTTTAAAAAGAACAGAAGAGAGGAGACCAGACTTGTTAATGTAGCAATGGATTAATGTAGCAATGTGAAAATGAAAATTGTTACATTGATACATTAATTTTTCTCTTCACTTTTACATTGCTCATCTGGCATAGCACCACAAAAGCCACAAGGTTCTCCGTCTTTGTTAAACATGGTGTTGGAGCTAGCACACGTTTTATCAAAACGACCACCTTTCTTAAAAATAATTTTTACAGCCATTCCAAAAACGCCTAAAGCGAGTAAACCTATTACTAAAAGAGCTAGTTTCATAATGTATTTTTTTACAAATTTAGGATTAAAAGGTATTTTCAACATAAATGGTATTAAGTTTATTTTAACCGCAAAGAACGCTGAGTTTTATGCAAAGAACACAAAGTTTTTTTTCTTCTTCTCTCTGCGTATTCTTCAAATTCTTTGCGTTTAATTTTAAGAGAAGTGCAGCTTAACTTTTGCTAATAATTCTTGGTGAATATGTGGGTTACACGTAATAATTTCCTTTCCAAATAAGTAGTCGTTTCCACCTTTAAAATCACAAACCTTACCGCCAGCTTGTTGAACGATAAAAGCCCCAGCTGCAACATCCCAGGGATGTAGGCTGTATTCATAAAAAGCATCAAATCGTCCGCAAGCAACATAAGCTAAATCTACTGCTGCTGAGCCCAATCGACGTAAACCACGCGAGTTTCTCATCAGGTCTTTAAACAAGTTCATGTATTCGTCTTGTTTTTCGTAATCGTAATATGGGAAACCTGTTGCAATTAAAGAATCTTCTAATGTTGGAGTAGGGGTTACATGAATTTCTTTATCATTTAAGTAGGCTTTACTTCCTTCCCAAGCGTAAAAAAGTTCGTCGAGATTGATTTCATAAATCACACCCAAAACCAAATCGTTGTTTCGTTTTAATCCTATGCTGACACAAAAACAAGGTACTCCATGAATAAAATTAGTAGTTCCGTCTAATGGGTCAATAATCCAATTGTACACTTCGCCAATTTTCTCTGAAGTTCCTTCTTCAGCAATAAAACCTGAATCTGGAATTATTTCGGAAAGTCGTTTTACCAACATTTCTTCGGCAGTTTTATCCACAAACGTTACTAAACTGTTTTTGCTTTTGGTTTCTACATCTGAAGCCACAATGGTTTGCGATTTTATAAATGCTCCAACTTCTTTAGCTAAGGCGTTAACTTGTTGGCAAAGGTGTTCTAAATTCATTAGTAATTTTTTTAGCAAAGCTACAAAATAAAAGAGTCCCGCAGTATTGCGGGACTCTTTTGCACTAACTAAACAACTACTAACTAACTTTCTTATTTTATAGGTATATAATTTTTTAAAGAGTCTAACTGTACAGTTGTAATCCCTTGAATGTCGGTGCAATCCAAACAAGTTAAACCACTTTCTAACATAATCCATTTGTTGCTTATCATTTTTTTGTCGTAGGTATTCGAAACATTATCAACATCATCAAGCAATTCTTTTATTGATTCGTCCAAATAGATAACTTGATTTAACGGGATGAAAAGTTTCAATTTTACTTGCTGACCTCTAATTTTGTTCTCTTTTAAAGTCGATAAATAGTTGTCTAAACTTAATGTTGAATCTTTGATTTCGTAGGTATAATTGATTTCTTCAACTTTGCTAAGTGCATCTTTAGCCGATTTTCCGTTCGATGAAATTCTAGCTTCTAATTGAACACTATCTGTTTTG
Organism: uncultured Vicingus sp.; assembly: GCA_964371285.1. Taxonomy (GTDB): domain Bacteria; phylum Bacteroidota; class Bacteroidia; order Flavobacteriales_E; family Vicingaceae; genus Vicingus. The sequence goes on from CAYJMI010000125.1 coordinate 4,580, forward strand.
CTTCTTTCAATCTCTAATCTTACAAAACTTTGAAACAACATCTCGCCATCGATAGAGATATCGGTAACTTTATCTTCTAATATTCCTTTTCCAGGAAGTAATTCGTTGGGCGATTTTATAAATAAGATTGAGCCGTTTGTAGTTATTTGTTCTGTTTTTACAATTTCTTCATCGTAGCCACATTCTGTACCCATTTTTATTCCAACCAAGGCACTAATTGAAACCCCTACAATAAACATTACAAATAAACTCAAGCCAACACTGTAGTGTGATTTTATTTTAAATAACAACTTAATGGCAAGGTAAATTAAGGTAAGTATAGGTGCACCAATCATTAATATTACACCAGTTATGGCTAAATAAAGTTGATCTTGAGAAACAAAAATGAGGTTTAAAAAATCGTAAGAATCGATAGAGAATACACCTTCATTAGTAATTGAAATTATAGCATTTGAGCCAAATAACATTCCTAATAAAGCGACCAACATAAATGTTCCAATGATTAGAAAAAATACGCCAATTATTTTACCTAAAATATTGAAAACAGATTTTAAAATTACAGCTATTGCACCAAAAATATTTTCAATTGCAGAACCAGTTTTTTGGGTAAATTTTTTGGTGTCAACATTTTTTAGATTTTCAGTTACTTTATTGGCTTCTTCTTCAAATTTTTTACCAATGTTATGAATATTAATAGGTTCACCTTTCATTTTTAGTTTATCGGAAGCAGTTTTTGCTTCCGGCATCACTATCCATAATATAATGTACATTAAGAATCCAAAGCCTAAAAATAATGCAGCAACAAAGAACAATCTAATCCAAACCGTGTCTATTCCAATGTAAGAACTCAGACCTGAACAAACACCGCCCAATAATCTGTCGTCGGTGTTTCTAAAAAGTTTTTTATCACCTTTTGATACCGGTTCATGAGTATAGTTTACATTTTCTTCCTCCTCTTCTGTAACGTATTGCTCAGGTTTACCCATGATGGCAATTATTTTTTCGACATCAGAAGATTTGATGACTTCATTTTTTTCATTCATCATATTGTTGAATAGCTCGGCAATACGAGATTCTATGTCAAGCATAATTTCTTCTCTTTCTTCAGAGTTGCTGAAATTGCTTTTTATCTTGTTTAAATAGCTTTTAAGTGTATCGTAAGCGTCTACTTCGATATGAAAAACTATTCCGCTTATATTTACTGTTAATGTTTGATTCATGATTTCTAATTTTAGTTGTTAGTTCTAATTGTTAGATACTATATATTATTTTTTCTGGTTAATTCTACGGCTTCAACAAGTTCATTCCAAGTATCTGCTAATTCTTTTAAAAAGTTTTTTCCTTTTTCGGTAAGCGAATAATACTTACGTGGTGGTCCGGAGAGTGATTCTTCCCAGCGATAGGTAAGAATATCAACATTTTTTAATCTTGTTAAAAGTGGATAAAGTGTTCCTTCAACTACTATTAATTTTCCTTGTTTAAGTTGGTCAATTATTTCTGAAGGGTAAGCTTCTCCATTATTGAGAGTAGAAAGTATGCAATATTCCAGCACGCCTTTTCTCATCTGGGCTTTGGTGTTTTCGATGTTCATAATTTTAAATTATTTGAAGATTAATATCAATATAATACGAGATGTTTTTTTCTAAAGAGTTCAGTTCAATTTTAGAAGCTTCGAATTTGTTTTTTATAAAATTTGAAAGTTCTAAATTTTCGCCCGAAATGTTTTTAATTTCTACTTCATTATTTTCGTTAATGATAAATTCCACTTTAATGATTCCAGAATTGCTTTTCTTTTTTAAATTTTCTGGTAGGTTTAATTTGTTTATAATTTTTTTAACTACCGCAGATTCATTTTCTGCTTTTCCATTTTTTAATGGACTTCCAAAACTCATCAATGTGATTCCAATTAGAGCGAGGATTAATGTTACTTTTTTCATTTGTTATATTTTTTTAAATGTTTAACCTATTAATTTACATAGCAAAGATATATCTAAAAGATAATACCATGCAATACATAGTACTAAAATAAATGTTAATATACTGATTATCAACTAAAATAATTTTTAATTAATAATTAATAAAATGAAAATATAGGTGTTTTTTAGATGTTTTTTGCTTCAATTTTAACTTGAAAAACCTTATTTGGAGTTAAAACTTGCTTAACATGAAGTGATTTTACATCTTTTTTTGTGTAAACGGCACAAAATGTATTTCTAGCCTTTGTTTGTGGAACACAAACAAAGGCTGGATTAATTTTAATTTGGATTTTTTAAAGAGGAGATTTAGTGAAAAATGGACTAATTAAGGTTTAACATTTAAAAAGATTCCATTCATTGTTAGTGACATAACCACTTGTTTCATATAAAGTTGTAACAACAATAGGTAATGAGCTAGTTTTACCATAATTAAGCAGAATAGTTTCTTCAATATTGCCAAAAGCATTTATATTGGATGAGTTATGAGGAGGTTTACAATAAAATATAAGAAGTCTTTCAGCAACATCAATTTGTTTTTCCCATTCTTCAATTGAAACATCTTTTATTGCACCCAACCTTCCTAAATGTATAGAAACATCTGAGGGTAACCAGTCTAACCAATCATTATGTTGAATTAACCTTGTTGAGAAAGTTTGCGAATTAGCTTTACCAATATATAGCAATGTGTTAGACCCAAAAATAGGATGCGTTCCATATATTTGATAAACTCCATAGTCGTCATCATTATAAAATTCTTTTACATCATCTAGTTTATGAGGACCACTCCATTTAATTTCAATAACATTTAATTCCATTTTCATAATTCGAGAATATTTTTCTATTTTAATGATTTTGCTTCAATTTTAACTCGAAAAATCTTGTTTGGAGTTAAAACTTGTTTCACATGAAGTGATTTCACCTCTTTTTTAGTGTAAACTGCACACAACGTATTTGATACATGGTAGAGATGTGGAAATTCATTTTTAGTTGACCCATTTAGTATTGCACGCATTACATCCCAACGAATATCAAAACTGTGGTTGATGTAATCGTGCCAAATAATGATGGAGTTTTCGTCTTTTAATAACTTATAAGCAATTTTTGTATCGTTTAAAACACCAGCATAACGGTGGTCGCCATCAATAAACACCACATCGCATTTTCCATAATAGGGTGTAAAATCAAAATTGGTTGAATCACCCTTCAAGTGAGTTATTGAGGCAATGTTTTTTGAGAAAAAACCTTGTTGAGCAAGATATTCATCATTATAGCCCATACCTTTTAGGG
>CAYJMI010000126.1:0-7817 GCA_964371285.1 uncultured Vicingus sp.
GTAAAGATTTTATTGCAGCAGTTGGAAATGTTTTAAAACAAAAGAATCCTACGGTTGAATTGCTTAATATAAAATCAACAAATAATTATGAAATAAACGATGAAAATTATTTTATTGGAAAAAGAAACCAATTGCCAGATATTGCAGAAATTTACAATGCTAACGAGGTCATTTTTTCCTCGAATGACGTTTCTTTTAAAAACATTATCAATTGCATGGAATTAACCAAAAACAGGTACATTGATTTTAAAATATCTTTAAATAATAATACAATTATTGGTAGTCAAACCATTGAAAAAATAATTAATTAAACATTCTATGAAATCTATTTTAACCGCTATCACTGTAATTTTAGTTAACACATTATTAGCCCAAAAAATATCAATTGGGCCTGAACTTGGTGTTAATTTAATTCCAATTGAAACCAATGACTTGGGTTCTAATTATCAATTAGGAATGCTCTTCGGAGTACAAGTAAAATACCATTTTTCAGAAAAATTTGGTTTAAGTTCTGGTATATTCTTAACTCAAAAAAAGAAAGGTTATTCTTTTGTAGATACCACAACAACTGTTGATCCTATTGCTACTACCATTGCAAATAGTATGGGTGGAAATGGAGAAAATGTTGAGGCAAATGTTTATAAAACAACAACTGGAATTGTAAACGAATTATTTATTCAATTACCTGTTTTAGCAAATTATGAATTTAAAAATATAAACTTTTATGCTGGTCCTTATGCAAGTTTATTGGTAAGTGCTAAACGAAAAGAAATTTATGAAACTGAATCTACGGCTATAGACGCTTCAGGTTTTATACCCAAGGAATATAGTTTTTTTAGTAGTTTCTTACAACCGTCTTCTGACCCTGAAACTGCAACCATAAATTCGAAAGACGGTTTAGCCTTATTTGATGTTGGAGCAACAATTGGCATAGGCTATCGTGCCGAAAAGCTAAATTTTAACCTCTATTACTCTTATGGATTTATAGATTATCGAAAAGATAAAGGAGACGAAAGCATTGATACCCATAAAATAATTCAATTTTCTATAGCTTATCTATTTCCTTTAAAAGGTTCTATGGGTTCTGAAAAACTAAAACCACAATACGATTTAGATATAAAATAATTTACATTTCTTTCATTGCTAACTTAATATTAGTGATAACTTTGCCTTTTTATTTTTTAGTAACCTTTTAAAGTATTCAATTATGTCAAAAGTTCACAATTTTAGTGCTGGCCCAAGTATTTTACCACAAGAGGTAATAAAACAAGCAGCGGAAGCAGTAATTAATTTTAATAATCTAAATTTATCCTTACTCGAAATTTCGCATAGAAGTAAAGACTTTATTGCTGTAATGGATAAAGCAAAAGCTTTGGTTAAAGAATTATTAAATGTGCCAGATGGTTATTCCATACTTTTTTTACAAGGTGGTGCTAGTTTAGGATTTTTACAAGTTCCTTTCAATTTTATGAAAGTAAATGGAAAAGCAGCTTATGTAAATACTGGTGTTTGGGCTTCGAAAGCACAAAAAGAAGCAAAAGGTTTTGGCGAAGTAATTGAAGTTGCATCATCAAAAGATAAAAACTTTAGCTACATACCTAGAAATTATCAAATTCCTAATGATGCTGATTATCTACATATTACTAGTAACAACACCATTTTTGGAACACAATTTAAAAATTTTCCGGTAAGCAGAATCCCAATGATTGCGGATATGTCATCAGATATTTTTAGCAAAAAAATTGATGTGAGCCTATTTGATATGATTTATGCTGGAGCTCAAAAAAATATGGGTCCTGCTGGAACTATTCTTTTTATCGTTAAAGACAGTTCTTTGGGAAAAACAGGAAGAGAAATTCCTACCATGCTTGATTTCAGGTCGCACATTAAAGGAGAATCAATGTTTAACACCCCACCTGTATTTGCTGTATATGTTTCAATGTTAACTTTACAATGGTTAAAAGATAACGGCGGTGTGGAATGGATGGAAGGTGTTAATCAACAAAAAGCTGATTTAATGTATGGCGAAATTGATAGAAACCCACTATTTGAAGGCACGGCAAACAAAGTTGACCGATCAAACATGAACGCAACATTTGTACTTAAAGATGTAAATCTAACAGAAGAATTTGATAAAATGTGGAAAGCTGCAAATATTAGTGGAATTGTGGGACATAGAGATGTTGGTGGTTACAGAGCTTCGATGTATAATGCTTTACCTTTAGAAAGTGTACAAGCATTAGTAGATGTTATGAAAGATTTTGAAAAAAAACAAGGTTAGAAGAAGTTGATGAGTTTAGTAGTTTATGTGGTTAGAATCAAAATACCAAAAATACTAACCTTATAAACTTTTAACCTCATAAACAACTAACCTTATAAACTAAGTTAAAAATGAAAATATTAGCAAACGACGGAATAGCACCAATAGGTAAAACAATTTTAGAAAAAGCTGGCTTTACGGTAATTACAGAAACTGTTCCTCAGGAAGGTTTAATAAAAGCTATCAACGATAATAACTATGTTGGGATAGTGGTGAGAAGTGCAACTAAAGTTAGAAAAGATATTATTGATGCTTGTCCCGGCTTAAAATTAATAGGTCGTGGTGGTGTTGGAATGGATAATATTGATGTTGCTTATGCTCGTGAAAAAGGATTACAAGTTATCAATACTCCAGCGTCATCTTCTCAATCGGTTGCCGAATTGGTAATGGCTCATTTATTTGGTGCTGTACGTTTTTTATACGATGCCAACCGACAAATGCCAATTAATGGATTAAGCGATTTTAATGGCTTAAAGAAAAAATATGGTAAAGGAATCGAATTAAGAGGAAAAACCATGGGGATTATTGGTTTTGGAAGAATAGGTCAATCAGTTGCAAAATATGCTTTAGGTTGCGGAATGGATGTTGTGGCTTTTGATCCATTTTTAGATAAAGCTACCGTTAGTGTAGAAGTTGCTCAACAAACTGTTCATGTCGAAATAAAAACTATTTCGTTAGACGAGTTATTAGCAAAATCTGATTTCATTTCATTACATGTCCCTGCTCCTAAAGATGGTTCAGCTGTTTTAGGTAAAAACGAATTTGCTAAAATGAAAAATGGAGTTATTATTGCCAATGCTGCCAGAGGTGGTGTTGTTGATGAAACTATTTTGATTGAAAGTTTAAATTCCGGAAAAGTAGCTCACGCTTGCATAGATGTTTTTACCAACGAACCTACTCCACGAGAAGATTTATTAAAACATCCTAAAATCTCATTAACTCCTCACACAGGTGCAGCTACAGAAGAAGCTCAAGACCGAATTGGCGAAGAATTAGCAAGTCAAATAATCACTTATTTTAGTTCAATCACTGTTAAATAAATAAAAATATGTCTGTTTTAATACCATTCAAAGCATATCGCCCAACAAAAGAAAAAGTAACTGACATTGCTTGTCGTCCATACGATGTGTTAGACACCAAAGAAGCTCGAGAAGCATGTTTAAACAATCCTGATAGTTATTATCATGTGATAAAACCAGAAATTGATTTTGCCGATGATTTTGATCATTATGCTCCTGAAATTTATAAAAAAGGAAAAGAAAATTTCGATAAATTGGTTCAAAAAGGTTTAATGATTCAAGATGAATCAGAAAACTATTATGTTTATCAAATTATCATGAATGGTCATAAACAAACCGGATTAGTTGGTTGTTGTGCTATTGATGATTATTTCAATAATGTGATTAAAAAACACGAATTAACAAGACCTGATAAAGAAGAAGACCGAAAAAACCACGTTCGTTACAGCAAGTTAAATTATGAGCCCGTTTTCTTTGCATACCCTCATGTAGATACAATTGATGTTTTGGTTGCCGATGTTCAAAAGGGAACACCGGTTTACGATATCACTACTAATGACGGAATTCAACATACATTATGGGTGGTAAATGACGTAACTAAAGTTGCAGCCATTAAAGATTTGTTTGAAAAACAAGTTCCTAGCATTTATGTCGCCGACGGACACCATAGAACTGCTGCTGGAGCGTTGGTTGGTAAAGAATTTAGAGATGCCGCTAATGGAAATTCTATAGATGGAAAAGGATACAATTACTTTATGGCTGTTCTTTTTCCTGATAATCAATTGAAAATTATTGACTATAACAGAGTTGCGAAAGATTTGAATGGTTTAGATGAAGCAACTTTCTTGACTAAACTTTCAAACAGTTTTAATGTTGAAGAAAAATCAAGATTGTACAAACCAGAAGGCTTACACCACATTGGAATGTACTTGAATAAAAAATGGTACAAATTGGTTGCTAAAAAAGGAACTTATAATGATAACGACCCTGTTGGCGTTTTAGACGTAACCATTCTTTCTAAACAAGTATTAGAGCCATTATTAAACATTGTAGATTTAAGAACCGATAAAAGAATTGATTTTGTTGGTGGAATCAGAGGTTTAGGCGAATTAGAAAAAAGAGTGGATAGTGGTGAAATGAAAGTGGCATTTGCAATGTATCCAGTAAGCATGAAACAATTAATGGATATTTCTGATAACGACTTAATTATGCCCCCTAAAGTTACTTGGTTTGAGCCAAAATTAAGAAGTGGAATGTTCGTTTATGAGCTATGAGTATAGCAGAAAATATTCAAAAAATAAAAAATAACCTACCAGAAACCGTGACCTTGGTTGCGGTTTCTAAAACCTACCCTAACGAAGCTATTTTAGAAGCTTACCAAGCTGGACAACGAATTTTTGGCGAAAACAAAGTTCAAGAATTGGTAGCTAAATACGAAAGCCTACCAAAAGATATGGAATGGCACATGATTGGGCATTTGCAAACCAATAAAGTAAAATTTATTACCCCTTTTGTGCATTTAATTCATGGTGTGGATAGTTTTAAATTACTCGAAGAAATCAACAAAAGAGCCAAAACTTGCCATAGAATTCAAAAAGTATTGTTGCAAATTTACATTGCCAAAGAAGAAACCAAATTTGGTTTTTCAGAAGAAGAAGTCGTTGATTTATTAAATTCCGAAAAATTTAAACAACTTACTAATATTGAAGTGGTTGGATTAATGGGAATGGCAACCAACACAGCAAACGAACAACAAATTAGAAATGAATTTAAAAGTTTAAAAAAATTATTTCTTCAACTTCAAACTTTAAACCTCAAACTTGAAACTCTCAGCATGGGCATGAGTAGTGATTACAAAATTGCCATAGAAGAAGGTTCTACTATGATTAGAGTTGGAAGCTCAATTTTTTTACTTAATCTTTCTCATTCGTAAGCTCAACGGTGTTACTTCCAGGTATTCATCAGCTTGTATGTATTCCATTGATTCTTCTAACGAAAATTTAACTTTTGGAGCTATTTTGGTGGCTTCATCACTACCTGTTTTACGCATGTTGGTCAACTGTTTTCCTTTAATCACGTTTACTTCTAAATCGTTATCACGAGTATGTTCACCAATTACTTGTCCTTTGTATAAATTTTCACCTGGGTCAACAAAAAATCGTCCTCTATCTTGTAATCTGTTTATTGCAAATGCAGTTGAAGGACCACCTTCCATGGAAATTAATGAACCTTTATTTCTTTCGGGAATAACTCCTTTAAAAGGAGCATATTCTCTAAAACGGTGAGTCATTACAGCGTTACCAGCCGTAGCAGTTAACATGTTGTTTCTTAAACCAATTAAACCCCTTGAAGGCACATCAAACTCTAAGTGTTGTAAATCGCCTTTAGGCTCCATTACCATCATGTCACCTTTACGTTGAGTAACCAAATCAATGGCTTTACTAGCATATTCTTCAGGAACATCAATCACTAAAGTTTCGTAAGGTTCGTGTTTTTGACCGTCAATTTCTTTAAAAATTACCTGAGGTTTACCCACTTGTAATTCGTAACCTTCTCTACGCATGGTTTCGATAAGTACCGATAAATGCAAAACACCACGACCAAACACCGTAAATTTATCTTCAGAACCAGCTTCCTCAACACGTAAGGCCAAGTTTTTTTCTAATTCAAGGTATAAACGATCTCGTAAGTGACGAGAAGTAACAAATTTACCTTCTTTACCAAAAAATGGAGAATTGTTTATGGTAAACAACATGCTCATGGTTGGTTCGTCGATAGATATTCTTGTTAAAGCCTCTGGATTTACTAAATCAGCAATGGTATCACCTATTTCAAAATCATCAATACCAACAATGGCACAAATATCACCACTTCTGGCTTTAGTTACTTTTAGTTTTCCCATTCCTTCGAATACAAACAATTCTTTGATTCGAATTTTCTTTTTTACGCCGTTTGCTTTACAAATGGTATAATCCTTATTTTCTTCTAAATCACCTCTAAAAATACGCCCAATGGCTATTCTACCCACAAATTTTGAGTAATCTAACGAAGTAATTTGCATTTGAGGAGTGCCTACTTTATAAGGTGCTTCTGGTATAGTTTCAATGATAGCATCTAATAAAGCAACAATATTATCTGTTGGTTTTTCGTGGTCGGTACTCATCCAACCTTGTTTTGCAGAGCCAAAAATGGTTGGAAAATTCAATTGGTCTTCAGTTGCACCTAAATTATACATCAAATCAAAAATCGATTCCTGTACCAAAATTGGTGTACAGTTTTCCTTATCAACCTTGTTCACAACAACAATTGGTTTTAAACCCAATTCCAATGCTTTTCCCAATACAAATCGAGTTTGTGGCATTGCTCCCTCAAAAGCATCCACCAACAACAATACGCCGTCAGCCATTTTAAGAACCCGTTCTACTTCACCACCAAAGTCGGCGTGACCGGGAGTATCAATCACATTGATTTTTACACCATTGTATTGTACACTTACGTTTTTTGCCAAGATGGTAATCCCTCTTTCTCGCTCCAAATCATTGCTATCTAATAACAATTCTGTTCTTATCACTCTTTCGTCAAGTGTTTTACACTGATCAATAATTTTATCTACTAAGGTTGTTTTACCGTGGTCAACGTGAGCAATAATTGCGATGTTTCTAATCGATTCCATATTTTTTTTTAAGGCTGCAAAAGTAAGATTGTTTTTGAGATTATGATTCTTTGGTGAGTTTATTATTTTTTAGGAGCGTTTTATCAATTAAAATTGACAGTAAAAAACTAAGTGGTTTTCTTATCGTGTCCTTAAAAATTATCGTAAAGGATTTAATAAAGATGAAAAAAACAATACTGATTTTTGATTAATTATTACTCAAAACGAACAAAGAAAAACAACCGTTTAGTTTTGTAAACAAACCTTATAATTTACAAATGTAATTCGTCTTTTAAGTTGTAAACCACTCGGTTTTGATAGTATTTCTACAACTGTAAACAGTAAAAATTTATAATTTTAATATTTAATTATTAAATTAATACTAATCAGTTATTTATATGTAATTATATAAACTATAAATTAAATATTTAGTTTACCTTATTTAAACTAATTTACATTTGTAAATTACACTATGTCGTTTAATTGTTTACATTTGTAAAATCAATTTTAGTTTACAATTGTAATTCGTAAAAAAGCATGGAAATAACCGACCGTTTACAATACTTAATGAAGCTACATAATTTATCGGCTTCGGCTTTTGCCGACAAAATAAATGTGCAACGTTCAAGCATTTCTCACATCCTTTCTGGACGAAATAAACCGAGCTTGGAATTGATGCAAAAAGTATTGGTTGCTTTCCCTAAAGTAAATGCCGATTGGTTAATTTTAGGAAATACTTCGGGCGAAGCGGTTTCCAATGAAGTAAAAAAAGAAGTTTTACCCGAAACGATGAACCAACCCGAAAAAATTAGCATTGCTCCTACTC
>CAYJMI010000127.1:0-7751 GCA_964371285.1 uncultured Vicingus sp.
TTTTATATTGCTGTGGATAAAGAAGTACCAAAGGCTCACATGGAAAAAATTTCCGGTACTTTTTTAACCAAAGTATTTGAAGGACCATATAAAAACATGGGTAAAAATGTAGAGGAAATGAAAACCTATGTAAAATCGAAAGGTAAAGAATCGAAAAAACTCTATTTCTATTATACTTATTGCCCTAAATGTGCAGAAGCTTATGGTAAAAATTATACCGTGATTTTGGCTCAGGTTTAAGTTTAACAAACAGGTAACCAAAATCAACATTGTTAATGACTTAGATTATTGTTATAGGCAATGTTCAACTTTAAATTTGTGGGAAGTTGATTTAAAATTTAATAAGATGAAAACCATATTATATGCCACAGATTTTTCTGAAAACGCAAAAAATGCACTCCAATATGCTTATGAATTAAGTATAAAATCAGGTGCCGAGTTAGTAATGTTACATGTGTTTGATGTTCCAACATTTTTGAATACGCCATCAAAATCTTCAACCTTTATTGATGTAGAAAAAGATACCGAACGAATTACCAAACACCAATTACAAAATTTTTTTGAAACTTTTTTTGGTTTAGATACAAGAACCCAACATGTTCGATTTGAGGCAAAACAAAATATTTCACCCGTGAGTGGAATTATAGAAATGGTTAAGGAATGTAATGCTGATATAGTGGTGATGGGAAGTAAAGGAGTAAGCAGATTGCGTGAGATAATTATGGGTAGTACAGCTAAAGGAGTGATTGAAAAAGCCGAATGTCCAGTATTAACTATTCCAATAGAAGCGAATTATAAAATACCCAAACACATTTTTTATGCAACTGATTTTGAAGTGGCTGATATAGAAGCTATAAATGCTTTATCGAAAATTGCAGAATTATTTGCAGCTAAAGTTACCATTGCACACGTTTCGACCGAGCGTGAATATTCGAGCAAAAAATTGATGGAGAACTTTAAAGAACTGTTTCAGAAAAAGGTAACTTATAAACCCTTGAAATTCGAATTATTGGTTTCAAACAACATTTACGAACAACTGAACAGCTACGTGATTTCTAATGATATTTCCCTGATTGTATTGTTAGAACGAAGTAATGAAAATGTGTTTGATAAATGGTTTCATCGAGATATAATGGAGCGGATGGAATCGAATATTAATATTCCTTTATTGAGCTTTAATAAAAAATACCTTACTCATTTTATTGAGGAAAAAGAGGAACAATTACTAATTAAATAAAGGATATGGCACGAAGAATTTATTGGGTATTATTAATAACCACCGTTATAGCAGGAATAATCTTTTACTTTTATAGAGATGACATTATAGAAGAATCACTATTTGTGATTTTGCTTATCTTGTCTATAACTTTTGTGGCTGGTATTCATGGCATAATTGCTCATACCTTAAACCCAGGGTTAAAAGGAGGTCTAATTGCATATCCTGTACTTATGGGAATTTTATTCTCAATTCTTTTCTTTCTCTATATTTTTTAAATTACACCAATGTTTTTTCCGAGCTTTTTATAACCCTAAATGTGCAGAAGCTTATGGTAAAAATTATACTGTAATTCTTGCTCAAGTATAAATTAGTGTGTTTTGATTTTTACATAAATAAACTATTAGAAATCAAAGTTCCTGTTTTCCGACACTAATTGCATGAATTAATTTTCTATTTTAAACATTAATTTGTGCAATTAGTGTAAAATAGGTGTTTGCTGTTTAATTAACGTGAGTTCGATATAAGAAGTTCAATTGTAAGTTTTGTCATATTGAGTGAATTTTCAGAGAAAATTTGTATCGAAATAGACAAAACGATTTGTTTTCGATACTAAAATCTTGCAGATTTTCAATCAAACTGACATCGTTTTGTTATATCGAACTCACGTTATAATTAGAAGAGATGAAAAATGATGTTTTTTTAGCTGATACATTAAGCCAACACTCTATATTAAAGCTAAATTTCGAAATTAAAAAAGGAAGAGTTTTGTTGCTCTCCCTCTGGTTTATAATAAATAAGTTATAAATTTTTTACTGTTTTAATTCGTTAGATAAAGTTCCGGTAAGGGTTTTTAAAAATACTATCATTTTATTAGCATCTTCTTCGGTGATGTCTTTGTTTAACGCTGTTTTTCCCATGATAATGATACTTTCTTTCAAATCTTGCACACTTCCATCATGAAAATAAGGAGCTGTTTTTTCGATGTTTCGTAATGAAGGTACTTTAAAAACATATTTATCAGCTTCATTTTTTGTTACATCAAACCTTCCATTATCCACTTTTTCACTTTTGGTTAATACCCAATAATCGCCAAACAAACCAAATTTTTGATACATGGTTCCGCCCAGTAAACTACCCGAATGGCAGGCAATACAACCTGAATTGATAAAGGCTTGCAAACCTTCTTTTTCCTCATTATTTAGAGCGTCGTCGTTTCCGGCAATATAAGTATCAAATTTTGATGGAGTAACCAATTTTCGCTCAAATGCTCCAATGGCTTTTTTTAGGTTTTCGTAAGTTAATGCAGGGTTATCGTTCGGAAAAGTTTTTGCAAATGTTTCGGTATATTCTTTAATTTTTGATAATTTTTGAACTACTGCTTTTTCGCTGGGCATTGCCATTTCAACAGGGTTTAAAATTGGACCACCAGCCTGAGCTTCAATATTTTGCTCTCTGCCATCCCAAAATTGAACAAAGTGAAATGCAGCATTTAAAGTAGTTGGCGAATTTCTGCCTCCTAATTTCCCATCATTTCCTTCCGAAAAAGATTTGTTATCCACTCCAAAAGTGTTTAAGTTATGGCAGGTATTGCAGCTCTGAGTGTTATCTTTCGATAGCCTGTTGTCGAAATACAACATTTTCCCCAATTCAACTTTTTCGTCTGTTATTGGGTTGTCAGGGTTTTCGGCAATTGTGGGTAATACTCCAAACAAATTTCTTGCTTGACTATTCAACTCAGCATATTGGTCAGTTTTTTCTTCAACTCCGCTAATTTCTGTAGTTTTATTTTCATTTTCGCCACAGCTCATTAATGCAGTAATGGCAATTCCATAAATCAGTATTTTTTTCATTTTATTTGTTTTTAATGATGATAATAATATAGCGTTAAGTTATTTTTTTATAATATTTTTACAAATACTGCATAAACCAATTTGATGAAAGTCGGGCTACTTCTTCTAACCTTCCGGGTTCTTCAAAAAGATGAGAAGCTCCAGGAACAATCACCATTTCTTTTTTACAGGTTAGTTTTTTCAAAGCTTTCTTGTTCATTTCAATCACTTCAGTATCCAGTTCTCCAACAATAAGTAAAGTGGGCGATTTTACTTTGCCTAGATTTGTAGATAAATCAGGTCTTCCACCTCTTGAAACTACTGCTTTAACCAAATTACTGAGCTCACTTGCAGCATTAAGCGCAGAAGCAGCACCTGTACTGGCACCGAAATAACCGATACTTAGTTTTTCAATATGGTCGTGTTCCATTATCCACCCTGTTGCTGTTTTTAACCTTTTTGTTAAAAGATTAATGTCAAAACGATTGGCAAAAACAGCGTCTTCCTCAGGAGTTAACAAATCGAACATCAGTGTACCAATTCCATTTTGTCGAAGTTCTTCGGCTACCATGTTGTTGCGTGGGCTAAAACGACTACTTCCGCTGCCGTGTGAAAAAAGTACCAAGCTGGTTGCCATATCAGGTATAATTAATTCGCCTACGAGATTGGTTTTTCCTATCGGAATTTTTATTTCTTCTTCTTTATAATTACCGGTTACAATTATTTTCATGGCATTATTTTTTTATGCTGAGGTGTTTTTATTTCTAAACATAATTCTATAATTAAAAACGTTTTACAAATGATGTTATAGGGTAGTAATTTTTTAATAAAATTACTGCAACAACACCATAGAAAGGTTGATTATAGTTGTTGGTTAGCAATGACTTTTATCATCAGTCAATCTTAAAATACGTATTGTTGTACACTTTCTTATTTAATTTTGGACCAACAGGAATTTCTGGAGGTAACACTTCAGGGTCTTCCGGTGTAGGCGAATAGGGTACATCGGGAGGAATGATTATCGGTTTTTCTTTAGGCGGAGGGTTTGTTGGCTCTTCGTTAGGTGGAAAAGTAGGCTCTTCTGGTTGTTGATTTAATCTCTTTTTATGTTTTAAATTATTCATGACGTTAAGGTTGTTTTCAATGAGTATTACAATAAAAATCAGGTGGGTTAATTTTAGTCGGTTCATTTTATCTATTTAATTTTCGTTCTTTTTCTTCAATTTTTCTTGTTTTTTAAAATATCCTCTAACTAAAAAATTGTGTTTTAGTGCTTCCATGTTTTCATTAAAAGCTCCTGTTCCTTTTTGAATATTATCCATACTTTTTTCTAAATTGTTTACCAATGTGGTATCGTTAACCATGCTCCCGGCAACACCTTGCCCTGCCCGCAGCTGAATAATCATTTCCTTTAATTCTTGTGTTAATTCTTTGGTGTTTGTACTTGCCAACATCATTTCTTTTACCATTTGTTCAATATTGCCTGCAAAAACAGTATCCATCAGCAAGGAGCCAACCGAACCGTTTTTAAGGTTAATGTCTTTTAATTTGTCTTCAATGCTTGCTAAAATATTGGTAGATTTTTTGCTGGCATCTCTCAGGTTTTCAATAGTAATATCAATATTTTGAGCAAATGCGGAGTCTTTAATTAATTTACCGATGGTTCCTCTTCCATGCTGAATTTCATCAGTAATATCAACCAAATTGCTCGATATCATGGCAATGTTTGTATTGGTTTGTTCCAGCCTTCGCAACATGTCTTCCGTAATAATTTCAGAAAGTGTAGCCAACGTATCGCCTTCATTAACCATTTGAGAAGAAAAGTTTTTAGGAGTAATATTTACTAACTTGTTCCCCATTAAACCATCAGTACCAATGGTGCTAATCGAATTTTTTTTTATAAATGCTCTACTTTCTTCTTTAATAACCATGGTAACTAAAATAGATGTATCGTTTAGTATTTCAATTTCATTTACGGTGCCTACATCTATCCCTAAAAACCGGATATTGTTTCCTTTTTGTAAACCATTTACATTGCTAAAAATGGCTTTAATTTTAAATGTTGAACCAAAAAGATTTTGTTTGTCGCCAATAAAATACATGGAGGCGACAAAAAATAACGTGCCTAAAATGACAAACAATCCTAATTTTATTTTTCCGGTTTTTTCCATGGCTCTATTTATTCAAAAAATTCCTTCACTTTTTCATCGTCCGAATTTTTGAGTTCGTCATAAGTGCCTTCGGCATAGTTTATTCCTTGCATTAAAAGCACAATTCGTTGTGCCACAATTTTTAAACACGACATGTCGTGCGAAATAATGATGGAAGAAGTGTTGTATTTTTTATGTACGGTATTCATTAAAGTACTTATTTCTTTGGCGGTGATGGGGTCTAGTCCGGTAGTGGGTTCGTCGTATAAAATAACTCTTGGTTTAAGGATTAAAGTACGTGCAACACCTATACGTTTCCGCATACCACCTGAAAGTTCGGAAGGCATTAGGTTGGCAGTATCGGGTAAACCTACATTTTCTAATGCTTCCTGAATCATGTCATCCACTTCATCTTTTGTTTTAATAATACTGAGTCTTCGTAAAGGAAATTCAAGGTTTTCTCTCACAGTCATCGAATCGTACAACGCATTACTTTGAAACAAAAAGCCGATTTTGGTTCTGATTTGATCTAATTCTGCCTGATTGAGGTTTAAAATATCTTTTCCAAATGCACGTATTTCTCCCGAATCTTGCTTTAACAAACCCACAATACATTTTATCAAAACCGATTTGCCACTTCCCGATTTACCAAGCACAGCAACATTTTCACCTTCATAAAGTGTAAGGTTAAATCCGTTTAGAACATGATTGTTTCCAAACGATTTTTTGAGATTAACAATTTCAATAACCGGCACACCTTTACTTTTGTGTAAATTGCTTTGAACAGTATCTTGTATTTGCTCCTTATAATCCATAAAAAAGGTCGGTAATTTGAACAGCAATTAAATCTAAAATAAATACCAATAAAGAGGCTATTACTACAGCTGAATTAGCCGATCTTCCAACACCTTCCGTGCCTTTATCGGAATGATATCCTTTATAGCAACCAATTAAGCCAATGGCAAAACCAAAAAAGAATGTTTTTGTGATGGAAGGAATAACGTCGCTAAACATAAGTTTTTCAAACACCTGGCTGTAAAAAAGTTGAAAGCTAACCACTCCTTTAATGTTTACACCAAGGTAGGAACCGTAAATTCCGATGGCATTAGCCAATATCGATAATATCGGAACCATTAAGGTGGTTGCGGCAATTCGGGTAACTACCAAATATTTAAAGGGATTTGTTCCGGAAACCTCCATGGCATCAATTTGTTCGGTTACCTTCATGGAACCCAGTTCGGCACCAATGCTCGAACCAATTTTACCGGCACAAATTAAAGCGGTAATTACCGGACCAATTTCACGAACAATAGAAACAGAAACCATTGCCGGAAGCCACGATTCTGCACCAAATTCCTGTAACGTTGGTCGGGATTGGATGGTAAATACCAACCCCATAATAAAAGCAGTAATACCAACCAATGGCAGCGATTTGTAACCAATTTTATAACATTGATTAATGGTTTCACTAAATTCAAGAGGAAGTTTTAATCCTTCTTTAAAAAACCGGACTCCAAAAAGGGTGATATCTGCGGTTTCGGTTAAAAATTTTTTGGCTTCGTTCCACAAGGGTAAAGTAGTAAACTCGTCGTATTTGCCCTCTACTTTACTCATTGGTTATTTTTTTTATAGCGTAAAATTTAAGAAGGCAGGATATTCTCCTGCCTTCTAATGTTGAAATTTATGGTTAATTTAATTGAATAAATCAACCAACCTAACCGTCCCAACATTTATTCCTTCACTAGATTAATAATGTTAACTTCTTGAGTTTACTTTTACCCAGCTACTTTAATAGCTGATATATTTACTCCATATTTGCTTGTCAAATAAGGGTAAATAAACCCTGTTCTTAATAACCTACAATAATTATCACTTTTTGAAATTGGTTTAATTACCAATTAATTTTTTGAAAATTTATGGTACGTTATTTTAAAAAACATTAGAATAATCATTATTAAAATCAATCCAAGATGTAAAAGAACACTACAAATATCTTTCAACTTTAACTAGTAACGGATGACCTATGTTACCGATTTCTGATGTTTTTTATCATGGAATTAATCAAATAAATGCGTAAATTCACTTTATAATTTAAACGTATGATGTGGTGGATTAAATCTGCAAACCGAAAACTAAGTATTCCCGATTGGTTATCGGTTTATCGTATTTTGGCAGCTCCGGTGTTAATTGTTTTTATCTTTTTAGATGAACGATTTATTTTTGCGGTATTGTTGCTCATCAGTTTTTTATCGGATGCTGTTGATGGTTATTTGGCAAGAAAAATGAACATTGTAACACAGCGTGGTGCACAGTTGGACAGTATTGGAGATGCCATTACGTTTTGTGTGGGATTGGGTGGTATTTTAAAGTTTGAATACAGTTTTGTTTTAGAATACATTGTAATTATTAGTTTGGCGTTCGGATTGTATCTTTTTCAATTGTTTATGGCATATTGGCGTTATGGAATGCCTAGTAGTTTTCATACGTATTTAGCAAAATTATCAGCGATACTTCAGGCCGGGTTTATGCTGTATCTGCTCTTTTTTGGAGTTC
>CAYJMI010000128.1:0-7739 GCA_964371285.1 uncultured Vicingus sp.
CCAATAGGGTTTTGATTGATAAATTCTACTCCTTTAATTTGATGAACATCTCCATCAATTCTATCAATTTGCCCAGAATTTTCGGAGTAACCGTCAAACATTTTTTTAATGGAAGGCAACAAACAATTTTTCACTAATGATGATTTACCCGAGCCACTTACCCCTGTTACCAGTGTTAACGTATTTAAAGGGAATTTAACATCAATGTTTTTTAAGTTGTTTTCTCTAGCTCCTTTTATTTCGATGTAATTTGTCCATTTTCTTCTCTTCAATGGCACTTCAATTTTTTCAATGCCGTTCATGTATTGAGCGGTTAAACTCTTGGTATCTTGGTACAACTCATCAATGTTTCCTTGAAAAATTAATTCTCCGCCTAAATGTCCAGCAAAAGGTCCTAAATCAATAATTTCATCAGCAGCCTTTATAATATCTTCATCATGTTCAACAACAATTACGGTATTTCCAATTGCTTTAAGATTATTCAATACTTTTATCAAGTTTTCAGTATCTTTTGAGTGTAATCCAATACTTGGTTCATCTAAAATATACATAGACCCCACCAAACTACTTCCTAATGAAGTTGCCAAATTTATTCGTTGAGATTCGCCTCCAGATAAGGTTGATGAAAGCCTATTTAATGTTAAATAACCCAAACCTACATCTTTTAAAAATTGTAAACGGCTATTAATTTCAATCAGTAAACGATGTCCAATTTCTTCTTCTTGTTTGGTTAATTTAATGGTCGCAAAAAAATTGGCTAAATCAGCAATCGACATCAATACCAAATCGGTAATAGAATGATTATCTATTTTAACGTAGTTGGCATCTTTTCTTAATCGTGTGCCTTTACAATCGGGACAAATTGTTTTACCTCGATATCGAGAAAGCATTACACGATATTGGATTTTATAACTTTCCACTTCCAACATTTTAAAGAATTTATTTAACCCTTCAAAATATTTGTTACCTGTCCATAATAAATTAATTTGCTCTTTTGTTAACTCATAAATAGGTTTGTGGATAGGAAAGTTAAATTCACTAGAACTCATCACTAATTCATCTTTCCATGTTTTCATTTTATCACCACGCCAACAAACAACAGCATCATCATAAACAGAAAGCATTTTGTTGGGCATTACCAAATTTTCATCAATACCAATCACACTTCCGTAGCCTTCGCATGTTTTACATGCACCTATAGGATTGTTAAAACTGAAAAAATGAGCATTAGGCTCATGAAACTCCATGTTATCGAGTTCAAACCGATTGTTAAATGTTTTGATAGTTAATGACTCTTTTCTGTCAAAAACAATTTTACAGGTTCCTTGTCCTTCGTAAAAAGCAGTTTCTACACTTGCATAGATTCTACTTTCGTTTTCATCTGTAGTATTATCAATAATATATCTATCAATTAAAACATCAATGGCATTTCCCTTGATTTGTTTTTCGGTAATTTGCTCAATACGTTCTATTTTATTATCCAGCCAAACTCTACTAAAGCCTTGTTTTAAAAGTAAATCGAGTTGTTCTTTTGCATTTTTGTTGGTTAAATCAATGGTTGACAATAAATAAACTTTATCGCCATTTAGTAACTGTTTAAACCATTTTACCACATCGTTTACAGTTTCTCGCTTCACTTTATTCCTAGAAACAGGCGAATAAGTTGTTCCTGCTCGTGCAAAAAGTAATTTTAAATAATCATAAATTTCGGTAGATGTTCCAACGGTTGAACGTTTGTTTACCGTATTCACTTTTTGTTCGATGGCAATGGCAGGAGAAATTCCATAAATATGATCAACATCTGGTTTTTCAATTTTACCTAAAAACTGACGAGCATAAGACGATAAACTTTCTACATACCTTCGTTGACCTTCTGCAAAAAGAGTGTCAAAAGCCAATGATGATTTTCCAGAACCCGACAAACCTGTAACCACCGTAAATTTATTTCGAGGGATGGCAACATCAATATTTTTTAAATTATGAACCCTTGCTCCCTTAACATATATATGGGTTTTGGTGTTTATTTTTTCTGCAATTTTAGGTTCCATTAAATGGGTATTGTCGTTAATTTTTGTTAAAAATTACAAAACTACTCTTCTTTTTAGTAGTTTTGGATGGTAACAAAAAATTAAATGTGACGTAAACGCAATAAACATTGAATAGTTTACGTTACAAAACAAACTAAAAAAACCGCTTATAAGAACTATCTACTTTTTTTAAATTAAAATCCATGTTAATGGATTACATATTTTAACCCTAAAAGTAGATATTATGTTACTTTCAAAACTTTCAGAACAAGAACTTATTCGTGCTTATATAATGGGCAACGAACATGCTATTGAGCAACTTATTTTACGACATAAAAATAGAGTTTACACCTATATATTTTATAAAGTAAAAGACGAAGAACTTGCCGAAGACATCTTTCAGGATACTTTTATAAAAGTTATCAATACCATTAAAAAAGGTAAATATAACGATGAAGGTAAATTTTTGCCTTGGGTGTTAAGAATTGCTCACAACTTAGTGATTGATTTTTTTAGAAAAAATGCAAGAATGCCAATGGCAAAAGGAACCGAAGATTTTGATATTTTCGATGTAATTTCTTGTCCAAATAAAAATATCGAGCAAACCATCCAATCAAGTCAAGTTTACAAACATTTAAAGGGCTTAATAAAACACTTGCCTTACGACCAAAAAGAAGTTATTATGATGCGAATGTATTTTGACATGAGTTTTAAAGAAATTGCCGACATGACTAACGTAAGCATTAATACTTCGCTCGGAAGAATGAGATATGGTTTAATTAATTTGAGAAAATTGATAGAGGAAAAAAATATTTCCTTAGCAATTTAGTTTGATTTTATAGTTTTAGTTTTTAGTTAAAATCCTTTCTGTTAGTTAACGGAAAGGATTTTTTAATTTTAATACAATATCTATAAAAAATGCTCGTTAATAGATTTATAATTTTAACCTAAAAAAGCCTATGCAAACTTTTACTCATTTAGAATTTCTTGAACTAGAACAAAACGAAAAATCATTAAAAAAATCATTAAATCAACTAGAGGTGTCAAAACCAGAACTTTCGCCAAAGAAACAAACCATCAACAACATTTTAAATTATTCGAAAGCATTGAGTATTAAAAAATCGAAACATGTTGATTACATTGAAATGATTTTGAATTAAAGAAATTCGTTGGATTACACAGAGGTTGAATATTTTCAACCTCTTTTTTTTTGTAAAAATAATTCTGAATAATGTCTAGATTTGCTGCATGATTCGTTGGCAAACCTTTCTTTTTATTATAATTATTTTACTAGCTGCAACTAAAACAAATGCTCAAATCGATTCTGTTAGTATTAAAGAAACCAAACCAAAAAAAGAATTTCTAAAAAAAACAATTCTTCCCGCCACATTTATTTTAACAGGAATTGCTTTAAATAAAAGTGATTTTGAAATAGATTTCACAAAAAATGTTAGAAACAGTGTAGGTAACGATTTTGAGTTTGCCATTGATGATTACATTCAATATGTGCCAATAGCCGAAATGTATGGAGCAGATTTATTGGGTATTGAAGCAAAAAATCATTGGTTCGACCAAACTAAATATTTAGCAATAAGCCAGTTAACTACCGCCATTATTGTTCATTCTATTAAACGAGGCATGGGAAAACAACGTCCAGATGGTACTCCAAACGCTTTTCCATCGGGACATACTTCTCAAGCATTTGTCGGTGCTACTGTATTGTTTCAAGAATTTAAAACAACTAGTCCTATTTTGGCATACAGCGGTTTTGCTTTTTCAACCACCACCGGTGCTTTTCGAATCATGAACAACAAACATTGGCTTTCGGATGTAGTTACAGGTGCTGGAATTAGTATTTTAGTGGTTAACTTGGTGTATTACATCGAACCTTTAAAAAACTTTAATCCTTTTAAAAAGGACGAAACCACTTCGTTAGTTCCTTACTTTAATGAAAATGAAGTTGGAATTTATTTTTCGAAAACTTTTTAAAACTCTGCCTTAATCCCATAAACAGGAGTTCCATACAAACTCGAGACAAAAAATTGAGGTTGTATTTTATTTTGATGATATGAGGTGGTTTCGTTCTGTACTTTGGTAATTCTTCGATTTACAGATACGGTTGCCACCGAATAACCAATTAATATGCCCAGTGGATAATCGGAAGCCCAATGCACACCGCTGTTCATCATTTCAATTCCCATTAAAGTTGCCATAGTGTAACCCAAAGGTTTTATCCACCTCACTTCTGGGTAATTTTTTGAGATTACAGTAACCGTAGAAATTAGCGTTGCCATGTGTCCTGAAGGCATAGCGTCATAATTTGGCGTATTTTTCATGTATTCACGTTGGTTTGGAAAAAAATTCCATTCTCCGCCATCAATCGTAGACCTATTTGGACTTTGACGACCAAAAACTCGCTTCAAACCTTGAGTCATTACTCCTAAAGTTAATATACTTTCACCTATTTCGATGGAAGTATGTATAGCTCTGTAATCTTTACTAATTAAACCAGTAGCTAAAAACCCACCAGCTACTAATAACGAAATATTGCCATGTCCGAAATGGTAAAAAGTTGCAGATAAATTTGTTGGAGCTTCAATACCTAAAATAAGTTTTTTATAACGATGAGGTTCTGCTAGTCTTGTTCCATCAGCTTGAATTCTAACATGATCAAGCATTACTTGGTCGGCAGGAATTAACACTCCTGTTGCAGCTACTATAATTCCTATCCAAGTAAGATTTTTTTTGTTATTAAATCCTTTGCCTAAATCAACATAGTTTTTAGGAATATTGGTAAATAAATCTAGCGGTTTGGGTTTTTTATATCCATACTGAAGTTCGTTATTAATCTTGTAATAATGAAGTACAACGCTATCAGATTGACTAAAAGCAACAACACAGCCTAATAAAAGTGAAAAAGTGAGAATTAATTTCAACGTTATTTTTATTTTGAACAATATTATACTTTTTGAAATAAATAGACTCTATTTCCTAATTAAAATCTAGCTGAATTTATTGGTATTTTTGTAAAAGTTTAAAATTAACATGAACATATTTAAAAGCTTATTTTTTCACAAGCGACTTTCGTTGCTTTACTTTTTCTCCTTGTTTTACTTGTCGTTATCATTTTTAACAAGAATTGCATTATACATTTGGGCATTCGAATTTATTGATTTTTCAATATTCAGTTTATTTAGAATACTCTTTACGGGATTATTTTTTGACATTGGCGTTATTTCCTACTTTTTACTTCCTTATCTTCTTTATCTTCTTGTTCTTCCAAAAAAAATTTCTGGAAGTTTATTTGATAAAATAATTACCCATTTTGCCTATTTTGTTGGGCTCACCATTTTTACTTTTAGTTTTTTAGCCGAATTTACTTTTTGGGATGAATTTAGTAGCCGGTTTAATTTTATTGCTGTAGATTATTTAATTTACACCTTTGAAGTTGTTCAAAATATCCATCAATCTTATCCACTCTATATACTTCTTCCAAGTGTTGTTTTAGTCGTATTATTTTTTTTGGTCTTAACTGCAAAACAAAATATTTTTAAGAACACGTTTAATTTTTCCATAACCTTTAAACAAAAACTACCCATCACATTAATTGTAGTGGGTATAAGCTTATTTTATACCGCATTTGTTACAAACAATAAATCAGATTGGTCGTTAAATCGTTACGACAATGAATTAAGTAAATCGGGTATTTATTCCTTTTTTGCTGCGTTTAGAAATAATGAATTAAGTTACCCCGAATTCTATATTAGTCAAGATTTGGATGTGTCATTTTCAGAGTTAAAAAGAATGATTGTAGCAGAAAATGAAACGCTTTCTTCTTCAAAACCTTATAGCATTAAAAGAGAAGTAAAAAATACTGGAATTGAGTATAAACCAAACGTGATT
Organism: uncultured Vicingus sp.; assembly: GCA_964371285.1. GTDB lineage: Bacteria > Bacteroidota > Bacteroidia > Flavobacteriales_E > Vicingaceae > Vicingus. Next base: position 5,931 of record CAYJMI010000128.1, read on the forward strand.
TTTATTTGCATAGAAAGCTTTAGTGCCGATTTTATGAAACGGTTCGGAGATGAAGATGGTATTACTCCATTTTTAGATTCTTTATCAACAAAAAGCATATTCTTCACTAATTTATTTGCAACAGGAACAAGAACAGTTCGTGGTATGGAAGCCATTAGTTTATCTGTGCCTCCATCTCCTGGCAGCAGTATCGTTAAACGAAAAAAAAATAACTCCGATTTATTTACAATAGGTTCGGTATTTAAACAAAAAAACTACAAAAATGTTTTCTTTTATGGTGGCGACGGTTACTTTGACAACATGAACCAATTTTTTGGTGGAAATGGTTTTGATATTGTAGATAGGGGTAGAGGTTATATTATGGGGGATAGTTTTAAATCAAAACGCACCAACATAAACGATGATGAAGTTCAATTTGAAAATGCTTGGGGAATTTGTGATGAGGATATTTATAACAAAGTATTAAAAGAAGCTGATAAAGATTATGCAAATAATCAGTTATTTTTCAATTTTGTAATGACTACTTCCAACCATAAACCATATTCTTATCCAGAAGGAAGAATAGATATTCCATCTAAAAGAAGCAGAGGTGGTGCCGTAAAATATACCGATTATGCCATTTACGATTTTCTGGAAAAAGCCAAGAAAAAGCCTTGGTATAAAAACACTGTTTTTGTCATCATGTCCGACCATTGTGCATCCAGTGCTGGTAAACAAGAGTTAGATGTGGCAAAATATCATATTCCTGCATTTATTTTTAATCTCCCTCAAATAGAACCCACTGAAATGAACCAACTGTGTTCTCAAATAGACCTATTCCCTACTCTATTTGGGTATTTTAATTGGTCGTACACCACACAACTTTTTGGAAGAGATGTAAATAAAATGAAGCTAGAAAATGAACGAACTTTTATTGGAAATTACCGAAAAATGGGATATCTCAAAGGCAATAATTTAATGGTTTTGGGCGATATGAAATCTGCAAACTATTATGTTTGGGATAAAAAATCGAACAATTTAATGCTATTACCAAACAACGAACAAGCCTTAAAAGAAGCCGTTTCTTATTACCAAAGCCACGATTATTTATTCCAAAATAATTTATTAAAACCAGAATAATTTAATTGATAGCTACCGCCGAAATTTCAACATTTAAGTTTTTGGGCAGACAAGCTACCTGAACAGTCTCTCTTGCGGGAAAATCAGATGTGAAATAACTACCATATACTTCGTTTATTTGTGCAAAGTCGTTCATGTTTGAAATAAATATGGAACACTTAACAACATGGCTAAAATCCATATCAGCAGCTTCTAAAACGGCTTTTAGGTTTTCCATTACCATTTTAGTTTCAGCTTTAATATCAGATGTAACCAATTCATTATTTGTAGGATTTATAGCTATTTGTCCTGATGTATATAAAGTATTTCCTACTAAAACGGCTTGGCTATATGGTCCAATTGGTGATGGAGCTTTTAAGGTATTGATAATTTTTTTCATTGTTTTTTCTTTTTTAAAAATCTAATTATTTGTAATTGTTTAACTTTAATTTATATTCTCACACCGATAATACAAACATTCCTTCGACAAGCTCAGGATAAACTGACTCGTTTGTATTATATTCTAACGCCTATAATACAAACATCGTCAATTTGATAACTATTTCCTTTCCAATTTTCAAAAGTTTGACCAATAATTTCTAATTGTTTATTCATTGAATGGTTTTGAATATTTAAAAGAAGTTCTTTAAGTTTCGATTTTTTAAATTTCTTACCCTTTTCTCCACCAAATTGGTCGGCATAGCCATCGGT
>CAYJMI010000129.1:0-7715 GCA_964371285.1 uncultured Vicingus sp.
AGATATTAGTATGTCGTTTCGTTCGAAAGACGATTGTTATGTAAATGAGTTTGCCAATAAACATTTTAGTGGTGGTGGACACATTTATGCAGCTGGTGGAAAAAGTGATTTAACACTTGAGGAAACTATACAAAAATTTGAAAAACTTATAAAAACATTAAAATAAATTTAGATGAAGTATTTAATTGTTTTTCTGTTATGGTTTGGAATGTTTTCTTGTCAAGAAGATGAAAAAAACAACAATACCATTTTAAACGAACAACAAGTAAAAGAAGTTCTTATTAATGCCAATAAAGAAGCAGCAGAGGAGGAATCGTTGCAAATTGATGCTTATATAAAACGTAGAAATCTTGATGTAATAATTACAGGTACAGGTTTACGCTATCAAATTTATAAAAAAGGCAGTGGTGAAAAAGCTGTCATTGGAAAACATGCGGTGGTATCTTATGAAGTTTCTCTGATAGATGGCACTATTTGTTATTCCACAAAAGAATTTGGCCCCGAAGAATTTAAAATTGGAAGTGATAGGGTGGAAAGTGGTTTGCATGAAGGGATTTGCTACATGAGTGTTGGCGACAAAGCAAAAATCATTATTCCATCGCATTTGGCTCATGGTTTAATGGGTGATTCTAAAAAAATACCCATTCGTTCTACCATTATTTATGACATTGAATTAATTAAGTTAAAGTAAAATGAAAAGGGTTGTTTTATTTTTCATAATACTCTCCATTTTAGCTTGTAAGCAAGAGATAAAAGAATTTAAAGTGGTGGATGAAAATTTCCAATATAAATTGCTTGCTTTTGATGAACGTGAAAAACCATTTCAGCAAAATGATTTTGTAAGAGCTTCTATAAAATTAATTGAAGGAACTGATACTATTTTTAACAAATTGGAGTTTATTCCTTTCCAACCTAAAAACCTTCCTTTTTATAATTTAATTTCTGATTTAAATGAAGGCGACAGTATTTTTTTTAAAGTGAAATCAAGTTTTTTGAAAGAGCAACATTTTAATGTAAATTTTGGTAACGACACTTCTATTTTGGATGGATATATTAAAATTTATGAATTTTTAACAATTGAAGAAAATAACAAATTTACAACTCAAAACGACCCCGAATTGACGGAACAAATAATATTAAAAAAGTATGTAAATCTGTTCAAAAATATCAAAAAAAGAAATGGAGTTTATGTAAATACCATCCAAAAAGGACAAGGAATATCGGTGGAAACAGGTAAAACGTTAATACTGAAATATAAAGCTTCTTTCATTGATGGTATCGAATTCGACAACACCTATTATCAGCATTTTTTTGAATATACCTACGGAACACCAAACCAAGTAATTGAAGGCTTAGATATTGCATTATTAGGAATGAAAAATAAAGAAAAATCAAAAATTATCATACCTTCGCAGCTCGCTTTTGGAGATAAGGGTTCGTCCACAGGAATTGTTCCGCCTTTTACTCCATTAGTGTACGAATTAGAAATTATTGATATAAAATAAAAAATAACAAAAATCAAATAACAAAAAACAAACTTCAAACAACAATTAAAATTAATATGAAAAAAATTATTCTTCCTGCAATTATAGCAGTTTCAATCATGTCGTGCGATAAAGGTGAATCATCAGATAACCTTACTTTAACCAACGAAATCGATTCAGTAAGTTATGCTTTAGGAGCAAATATGGCAACTAACATTGTAAAAGATTTCTCTGAAGCCAATAGCGAAGCTTTTATAGCAGGGTTTAAAAATGTGTTGGATTCTGCCGAAATGAAAATCCCTACAGAGCAATTACAAGGTGTTTTACAACCATTCTTCCAAAGAAAACAACAGGAAGCCATGATTAAACAACAAGCAGAAGCTGAGAAAGCTGCAACAGAGCAATTTGGTGATGTTAAAGTTCAAGGCGAAAAATTTATAGAAGATAACAAAACTAAACCAGGTGTTAAAGTTACTGCTTCTGGTTTACAATATCTTGTAATAAAAGAAGGTAAAGGAAAACAACCAACAGCTGGTTCTGACGTTGAAGTACATTACCATGGTACAACTCCTGATGGAACAGTATTTGATAGCTCGGTAGAAAGAAAAGAGAGCATTACTTTTAATGTAAGTCAGGTTATCCCAGGTTGGACTGAAGGTTTACAGTTAATGAAAGAAGGTGCTAAATATAAATTTTTCATTCCTCAAGAATTGGCTTACGGTGCAAATCCACGTCCGGGAGGCCCAATTAAACCATTTATGCCTTTGGTATTTGAAGTAGAATTAATTAAAGTGATTAAATAAAAATATAAATGATGCGTAATTCAATAATTAAATCTTCGCTTTTAACTTTTGTGTTAATAGCTTCTGTTGCTACAGTTTCTGCTCAAAAAAGCAAAAAAGATAAAAATGCCGCTCCAACAGCAGTAGCTTCCAAAAACTTTGTTTTAACCAACGAAGTAGATACTGTAAGTTATGGTATTGGTGCAAACATGGCTCAAAGCATTAAAAAAGAGTTTCCTGAAGCCAATGTGGATGCCATTCTTGCAGGCATAAAAGAAGGTATAAAAAATGAAAACAGCATTTCGGCAGAAATGCTTCAACAAGCTGTAGCTTCCTATTTTAAAAGAAAATCAGATGCAGCAAGTAACGAACGTTTGGCTGAAACCCAAAAGGTATTAAAAGAAGGGGTAGCATTTTTAGAAGCCAACAAAGCTAAAGAAGGTGTAAAAGTTACTGAAAGTGGTTTACAATATTTGGTAATGCAAGAAGGTACAGGAAAACAACCAACAGCAACTTCAAGCGTTACGGTACATTACCACGGAACAACTCCTGACGGAACTGTTTTTGATAGCTCTGTAAACAGAGGCGAACCAGCTACTTTTGGCTTAAACCAAGTAATTAAAGGTTGGACAGAAGGTTTACAATTGATGAAAGAAGGTGCAAAATTCAAATTCTTTTTACCTAATCAATTGGCTTATGGCTCTAATCCTCCTCCAGGTGGTGTTATTAAATCGTTAATGCCATTGGTTTTTGAGGTAGAACTGATAAAAGTAAATGACTAAAAAACATACTAATAAATTTTGGACAGGAATACTGTTAGCCATTGTGCTAATGTATTCCTGTTCTGCTTTAAACAAAAAATCAACTATTGTGGGAAAAGAATTTAAAACAGAAACCGGCTTAATTTATAAAATAACTCAAGAAGGAACTGGAAAACGAGCACAGGCAGGAGACAAAGTAGAAGTGCATTATACTGGTAAACTAAAAAACGATTCTATTTTTGATAGTTCCTTGTTTAGAAATCAGCCTTTTAGTTTTAAATTAGGTGAAGGACAAGTAATTAAAGGATGGGACGAAGGCATTGCTTTATTAAATGTTGGCGACAAAGCCACTTTTACCATCCCTCCACAATTGGCTTATGGCTCGCAAGGTGCAGGTGATGTAATTGGACCAAACGAAACGTTAATTTTTGAGGTAGAATTATTAAACATTATTGAAGCCCCAAAACCTTTTGATGTTAAAGGAAAAGATACTTTAACCACGGCTAGTGGGCTAAAATACATTAAATTAAATACTACAGATGGTAAACAAGCCGAAGCCAATAAAATAGTGCAAGTACATTATTCGGGTTATTTACAAGATGGCAGCATGTTCGATTCTTCTGTAGAACGTGGACAACCACTTGATTTTCCATTAGGGCAAGGAAAAGTAATAAAAGGTTGGGACGAAGGAATTGCTTTACTAAAAGTAGGAGAGAAGGCTCGTTTAATTATACCTCAAGAGTTGGGCTACGGCGAACGTGGCTATCCACCCATTATACCTGCAAAAGCTACATTAATTTTTGATGTAGAATTGATAGATGTGAAGTAAAAAAATGTTTCAAAAGTTACCTTTTCGTCAATCAGTTCTTGCAGTGTGTTGTTGTTAAAGCCTGTTAACCACGTTATCACCTCATGCAATTCTTCTTTTGTTCTGCCTTTTTTCTCCACTTTGATAAGGTAATGTGGATAAACCGAAGCAAAAGTCATTTTTGCCATACGCTCATGGTGTGTGTTGGAATTGTCCATTGTGTGGTGTTTTTATTGTATTCTTCCGTTATTGCCATCGCTTAAGACTAAATCCCCACTCTGTCCGTAGTTTGAAGCCAAGCTTTTGTGTGTTGGCAACTACGGACTTCATAACAACTCAATTTTTAACAAACCTTGCTCTCCACAATAGTCTTTTGCACTACTGTATAAATAATCTTCGGCATTTTCAACAATACCTGCTTCTACTGGATTGTTATGAGTATAATTTAATCGTTGGTCTATCATCAAATTATCTGTAAGCTCAATAGGTTGATTATCTTGTCTCCAAAATTGATAAGTTGAGTTTCTGCTATTTTCTTTTCCTTTAGCTTTAAATATTGCTAACATCCATTCTTTTCTACTTTCGGTTGGATTGTTTTTGATTGATTCTAAAATTTTAACTGATGTGAACTTTTTAAAATCTCTTAAAATATCACTTAATCTGTTTTCCTCTTTTGCCGAGGCGATAAAATGAACATGATTGCTCATAATTACCCATGCATGTAAATTTAATCCTTTTTGTTTGATACAGTATGCCAAACTTTCAATTAATATATCGCGGTATTGTTGTCTTGTAAATACATCAATCCATTCAACTACTGCAAATGTTATAAAGTGTAATCCTTGTTGGTTTCGTATTTTATAACCTCCTTCTGACATATATCAAAAGTAATAATTATTTTGGCTTTGCAGTTTTAAGTCCGTAGTTGCCATCGCTCTTTGCTATCGCTTCAAACTACGGACAGTGAGGGGGCATAAAAATGCTTAAAATCTTTGAATACAAGCTACTTTTAGTTTTTATTTGGCATTTGGCAAGGCGTAGTTCATTACACTTTAACAACACGATATTGTATATTCATTGTTAATAATGGTCTGTTGTCTGCTCCAAACAAATCTGTCGCTAGTTCAGCATATAAAAAAATTGCTAAATCTTTCATCCAATAAAATTCATTGTAAGAAATGTCTAATTTTTGATTGATTTGTTTTTCGATAGAAAAATCTTTGGCGGTAATTTTAATTGCTCCGTTTTCAAGCCCTCTACCGTCTGGTCCTAGTTCGATAGTCTCTATGCCATTGTCACTAATTAAAACAAATCTCCTTCCTTTTATTTCTAGTATGTCTTTGCCCTCTGTGCAAAATTTCTTTAATAACATTTCATTTCCGTGATGTAAACAATTCCTCGCTTTATTATATGACCTGAAATTGTCTAAAATACTAAGTTCGCCTATGTGTTTCTTGCATTTATCTATAAGAGCCGGGATATGCAAGTCATAAAGGTCAGCCTTTCTTTCATTAAATTCTTCAACACTTTTTGGTAAGTTTTGATTAATGATAGCATTCTTTAGAAATATATAATCAATTAATAATTCCTTAATCCATTTAAATAATTCGTCAAACCCAGCAACTATAATCCATTTTCTAAAGTTTGCCTTAACATTGTTGTCAATGGTGTCAAAACCCACTGATATTTTAAATTCCTGTGCTTCAGCCGCAGTTGGATTAGGGAATTCTTTTTGATTCTCCAATAGTCTATAAGCTAAAACAACATTCGCTTGAAAAGTCTCTAAGGTTCGTAGATATTGGTTTCTAAATTCCTCTCTGAATTTATCTTTCAGAACGTCAAAGTCATTTTCCATAAATTATGTCTTATAAATTGATTATTCTTTTCGGAAGTAGTTCCTCAGCTATTACCACTAACTTGTATATATGTATGATTTTATCATACACTATTTATTTTCAAATGTAATTAATTTACTCAAACTCCACCACCAAATCGTTTTGTTCAATCATGGTGCCTTCGGGCAAAAATATTTTTTTCACTTTTCCTGCAAAAGGAGCCGAAACGGTCGTTTCCATTTTCATGGCTTCTAAAGCAAACAATGGCGTGTCTTTTTTTATCACATCGCCAACAGCCACATTTATCTGAACCAGTTTACCTTGTAATGGTGCCCCAATTTCTTTATCCGTACCGGCTTTTTGATGGATTATTTTGGTCGATTTAACGTTTTTGTCGTTTATTTTTACATTTCTGGTTTGCCCGTTTAATTTAAAAAATACAGTCCTTACGGCTTCGGTATCGGGTTTAGAAGTATATAAATATTCAATAATTACGGTCTTCCCCGGTTCAAATTCGATACTGATTTCTTCCTGTGATTTTAATCCATAAAAGAAGGCTTTTGTCGGAATGTAAGAAACATCTCCATATTCTAAATGGTGGTTAAAATAATCTTCAAACACTTTTGGGTAAAATTTGTACGACAAGAAATCTAAGAACGTGCAATGTTTGTTAAACTTTTGTTGAAAGGCGATAAATTCCTTGTTAAAATCAATAGGGGTAAGGTGGGCATTGGGTAAATCGGTGTAAGGTACTACATTTTTCAAAATAATTTTTTGCAAATCAGCAGGAAACCCTCCTGTTGGCTGTCCCAAGTCGCCTTTCATAAAGCTAATTACTGATTCTGGAAACGACAAGGTTTCGCCTTTTTCCATCACATCTTGTTCGGTAAGGTTGTTTGAGGTCATAAACAACGCCATATCGCCCACCACTTTTGACGATGGAGTAACTTTAACGATGTCGCCAAACATTTTGTTCACCACTTTGTAGTTGTCTTTTATGGTTTCAAATTTATCTTCCAAACCCAAACCTCGTGCTTGTGGACGTAGGTTTGAGTATTGTCCGCCCGGTATTTCGTGGTCGAAAATTTGTGCCGTAGTGGCTTTCAACCCCGATTCGAAAGGGTAGTAGTATTCTCTCACATTTTCCCAATAGTTGGAATATTCGTTGAGCTTTTGCAAGTCAATTTTTTCTGCCCTCGGGTGGTTTTGAAACATGGCAACCGTAGAGTTAAAGTTGGGTTGCGAGGTTAATCCGCTCATCGAGCTTAGTGCCACATCAATAATGTCAACACCTGCATCAACGGCTTGTAAATAAGTGGCTATTTGTAATCCTGAAGTATCGTGCGTGTGCAAGTGGATAGGAATATCAACCGACTTTTTCAGTTCTTTAATCAACACACTTGCCGAATAAGGTTTTAATAATCCTGCCATGTCTTTAATGCCCAAAATGTGAGCTCCGGCATCTTCTAATCGTTTGGCAAAATCGACATAATATTGTAACGTAAACTTGTGTTGATTAGGGTCTAATATGTCGCCAGTGTAGCAAATACAAGCTTCGGCAATACCTTCGGTACGTTCGTTTACTGCTTTAATGCTGGTGGTCATGGAGTCGTACCAATTTAACGAGTCGAAAATCCGAAAAACATCCATTCCGTTTTTCCACGATTCTTCGATAAAACGTTCTACCAAATTATCGGGATATGCTGTATATCCAACTGCATTGGAGCTACGAATCAACATTTGTGTTAAGATGTTGGGCATGGCTGCACGCAACAGTTTTAAACGCTCCCAAGGGCATTCGTGCAAAAACCGCATACTTACATCAAACGTTGCTCCGCCCCACATTTCCATCGAAAACAATTCGGGGAAACTTTTGGCAAAACCTTCGGCAACTTGCATCATGTCGTTGGTTCTGACACGTGTTGCCAATAACGATTGGTGTGCGTCTCTAAACGTGGTATCGGTGTATTTGATGCTTTTGTTTTGTTTTACCCAATCCAAAAAGTTGCTTCTGCCCATTTCAGCCAATAGGTCTTTTGTTCCTT
>CAYJMI010000130.1:0-7691 GCA_964371285.1 uncultured Vicingus sp.
GAATAATGGTTACCAACAATTGGTTTGGACAGATTCTGTTACTCATGAATATATTGAAGAATCAGGAACAATGAATGTTATGTTTCAAATTGGAAACAAATTAATTACTCCAAATCTGGATTTAAAAACAACTTTATCAGGAATAACTCGGAATAGTGTATTAACTCTTGCAAGAGAAATGGGGATAAATGTGGAGGAAAGAAGAGTTTCTGTAAAAGAGATTATTGCTGCTGCAAGAAATGGAGAATTAAAAGATGTTTTTGGAACAGGAACTGCTGCTACCATTGCTCAAATAGCTTCGATTACTTTAAATGACGAACGATTTGTATTACCAGAAATTTCACAGCGAGAATTATCTAACAAACTATCACAAAAACTACTAAACATTAAAAAGGGTAGGGAAGTTGACAGTAGAAATTGGGTGTTAAAACTATAAAAAAAGAGTCCCGCAATATTGCGGGACTCTTTTTTTGCTTTCTCTTTTAATAAATCTACTTTACAAATTTTTCAGTAAAAGTTGTTGTTCCATTACTTAATTGTATAAAATAAACTCCATGAGATGAACTGGATAAATTTAATCTTTCTTTGGAAGAACCATTAGAAATAGTTAATTTATCTTTAAAAATAGATTGCCCTAACGAATTATAGATAGTTATAGAGTAATTACCTTTTGCTAGATTACTAGTTGATAATTCTAAGTTTCCACTGGAATTATTGTAAAAAGCAGACCAACTACTTTCATTGGTTATTGCATCAATGCCTGTACACATATTTACAATTGCTTCAACAGGTTCTCTTGGACTAGTACAATTAGTTCCTTTTACGTCCCAATCGTAGAAATAATAGTAATATGCTGAACCGGCACTACTGTTTTTTACAGACCCAATACCATTTAGCGTGTAAGGATAACTTACGCTTGCGTTATTTCTATACAAATCTTTTACTATTGAAGCATCCATCAATACAAGTCTATAATCTGTTCCAGGGCTTACTACAAAAGCCAAAGTAATGACTCTTATTCCTGCTGTAATATTAACTGTTCTAGTATTTAGCACTGCTCCAGTATTATCATGTAATTGAATTGTTCTTGAGCCTGTAGTTTGAGCATAAACTTTTACTGATTGAATAAACATTTGTTCGTAAGCATCAAAAATTAAATATTGCTCTGTACTTAAATAACCACCGCCACCAGAATTATCAACCTTACCTAATTTTTGTAATTGGGCTGGAATAAAATCCTCAACATAATAAGTTGTACTGGTTGATAAAATAGGTGTAGTATAATTTGTTCCTGTATTTATTACTGTAGAACTTACTGGAGTACTGTACCATTTTAATGTTCCTGTACCTGTTGCAGATAAGTTGGCTACATTATTATTACAAATACTATCACCTTGAACAACAGGAACATCAGGCATATTAACATAAATTAAATTTGTTTTAATTTCAGTATCTGAACCAATTGCATTGGTTGCTGTTAATTGTACGGTATAAAAACCTGGCAGTGTATAAGTGTGTGAAGGGTTTTGGTTTGATGATAAGTTTCCATCACCAAAATCCCACGACCAAGTAGATGGGCCATTTGATGAAAGATCTTGGAAATTAACAATGCCAGTACAAGTGGTATCTGCATCAACAGAAAAATCAACAGTAGGAGCAGCAGTTGCAAGATCACATGTCCAATCAATTTGATATCCAGATTCTTCTAGACCTGGATCTGACATGAACCAAATGGTGATAGAACTACTGGAAGATGAAATGGTTGAAGGTGGTAAATTATTGTTACAATATGTACCAATTAAAGGCGAAGCAGTGTTTGGTCCATCATAAATTTTCATGTTATCATAATTACAAATGGTACCTCCTTGATCACCAGCTTCTACATCAAACATCGTAAAGTTTAAGTGTACTTGTCCGGCCAAAGTTGGAGAAATAGTAACTTGAGCAGTTTGATTTGCACCGTAAATTGAACATGGTCCACCACTATCAAATAAAGTTCCTGAACAACTGGTTAACACTGTAGAACCTGACGTTGGCATAATAGTATTACAAGCCAAAGTAGAGTCGATAGTAATGTAAGCTACTTTAGTTTCAGTATCAGAACCACAACTAGCTCCACCATCAGCAAAAAGCTCAACAGTATAAGTCCCATAATTGGTATAGGTGTGAGATGGATTCATGGTAGTACTAGTTGTAGCATCACCAAAATTCCATAAAAAAGTACCTCCATTAACACTTAAGTTATTAAAATTAACAGTAAAAGGAGTAGAACATGAAGTGGTTATGCAAGTCTCAAAATCACTAACTGTAAAAGGTTGGTACATATTACCAACACCTACCGCATACCATGCATTAGTAACAGATTCAACTTGCGAAGTACAAGCTCCAAATAAATCTACCGCTGACTGTATGGCAAAGAATCTGGCATCAGCATATTGTGAACTTGTGGTTAAATAAACAGTTAAATTTCTAAAAGCAACTTGCCCTGCTAAATCTAAACCTAATCCATTAACAGTATAAGCATCGCCATTATCATTAGTGCCTGTGCCACCCATTGTTAACAAATAATACCAAAAATTTTGAACACCACTATTGGTATGAACTCCACCATTATCGCCACCACCAAGTGCAGCCCAATTTGTTCCAAAATAAGTATCTGGGTCGCCAAGTGCATTTGGATTTGACATGTTACGAATAGTAAAACCTAAATCTTCACCCATTAACCAATTGGCATCACTTGGGCGAGCTACAAATTCTACCGAAACACCAAAAATATCACTAAAAGATTCGTTTAATGCACCCGATTCATCTTGATAAACCAAGTTAGCAGTAAACGTTGTAAGTCCGTGAGTTATTTCGTGTCCTGCAATATCAAGTGCAGTAAAAGGGCTATTTCCACTGCTACCATCACCATAAGTCATCCGTTGACCATCCCAAAAAGCATTACCAAAATTCACGTCATAATGTACATAACTAAGTAATCCAAAACCAGCATTATCAATACTGTTTCTACCATGTTTAATAAAATAATAATCGTAAGTCATTTCGGCTCCCCAATGTGCATCAGTAGCATATTTATCAACTCCCGCAAGATTCCAAACATTTGAAGTATTCGTAAAATCGGTATTGGTATAATTGGTGGTTGTTTGACAATTAAATGTTCTAACACCAAGTCCTCTGCCAGTTTCTTGTAACCGATAATTTCCTGCTCCAACTTTATCACTGGTCATGGTTTGAACTCCACTATAACCGGTTGTAGCTGTTCCAACTTCATCAACATGTTGTATCTTGTTTTCAGAGAATAAAACTTCTCCGGTATTAGCATCTACATAAACTACTTGTCTAGATAAAGGTTCTTGTGCATAAATATTAAAAGAATAAGCTAATTTTAATTCATTAGTTATATTTCCTTCCTTATTAATGTACATCAATTTAGCTTCAGGAAAATAAGTTGCATTAACATCATTTTGTTCCCATTTTAAATGAGTTTCCTCTGATGCTGATTCCCACTTATATTTTGCAGCACCTACAAATGTTAATGCCTTAGATAAAGCAATTGATTCAGTTATTGATGCTGATGTTTGATTAATATTTTGATTTAACAATTCGCCATTCATGGATACAATTAAATCATTTTTTACGTGTACTATAAACATCCCAAATTTTACAGGAACATTATTAATGGTTTGTTGATACCGATAATGAGCATATCCAAGTTGATCTTTATCAACGTTTAATAAAGTTAGTCCAAATTGTAAGTCAGAGTTGTAATATTTAGTAAGCCAATTTTCTAACTTATCGAATGGTAATTCAAATCCGGATTTGAATTTCACATAATTTGGAACGGTAGTAAAGTCTTTATACCGAACGACCTCACTCCCCGGAATTTTTTCATCCGCTTTTTTTCCATAAAGTTCATGAGTAGCTGAGTTTGCTGTAAATAAAACCAAGCAAAAAGCAGCCACTGCAATTATTTTTTTTGTCATTTTTAATAGTTTAGTTAGTTTAAGAAGCTTAAAATTAATGTTTCTGGGTTTAAAAAAAGTGCTTCATATCTTATATTATTGGAATGTTGAATTTATTTTTTAAAAAATTGACTAAAAAATCCTTTTTTGTCAATTTTGGGTAATTTAATTTCTACCACCAACGAAGCTGAAAATTGCATAGGAGTATAAAATGAGTGGCTATTGAGTGAGTTTTCTTTAAAAAAATCATCAACCGATTTTGCAATTTTATATGTTTCGTCTAGTGGATCTCCATCCAAAATATATTCAGATTTTAATTTTTGTAGAAAAATACTTTCTGGAAAATGTTGTGAAATTGCATTAATAAAAGTTTCATTCCATGTTCTTGTAAATATTAATCCATCTTTTATGTCTTTTTGTTTTAATAAATAAAAGGTAAGGTCTTTAAAGAAAGTGAAATTTTGCTTGATAAACTTTTTATTGTCCATGCAAAATTCAAATAAACATGTTTTTACAACATAAGGGATAATGTGCGTGTATTTATCTTTTGTAAAGTTTATTTTAGGGTCTTTTAGCCCTTTTTTTAGAGCATTAAATTTTTCTAAACTAAATTGATACAATTCTATATCCAATTTATTATGTTCAAGAATTAATTCTTTAGTTTCTTCATTTAATTCAGAAATTAAAGGTCTTTTAAACGTAATTCGTTTAACCTCCATCTCTTTCTTCCACTTTATATCAGTTACGTCTGAAAAATATTGCATAGATTTTTCATATTCTTCAAAAATCCCAACATAAATAGGAATTTGTTCTATAGCATCAAGAACATCATCTAAATCTGAAATTGTTGGTATTTTTGTATCATAAAGCCTTCTCCCTTTTAAAAAATTTATTGTTGAATTTTGTGTTTGTCTATCTTTAATATAGTCAATAAAACAGGTAGGTTTTTTACGAAAAAAATTCATTAACACTTCCCTTTCTTTAAAAAAATAGTATTCAGAAATTAATTTATCAATAGGATGCCTCAACATCATAAAAATTGTATAGGCTTTGTATTTTTCAATATATTGAGGATCAAAAATATCTCCTGCATTTGAAGTTTTGGTTTTTTCAATAATATGGCGATAGTGGAAATCAGGTGTGCTTGCCCAATATTGATTAGTCATAGCAGTACTAATAGTAGTTCCACCCGTCTTAGGAATATGAACGAAAATCAAATTATCTTTCATCTAAATTACTTTAAAATTTTAAATTTTTTTGGGAAAATACTCAAAAATTACTTAACCCCAAAATCATTTAAAACCGAAATTAACTTAAATTGTTATTAATTAATTTTTTAAAAGTTGTAAATTTATTTTAAAATTAACTACGTTTGTAGTTCGATTATAAATTAATTAAATTATTAACTAAACAAATTATTATGAAAAAAACATTACAAATTTTTACTAAAATTACTTTTGCAGTACTAGCGTTTCTAGGATTTGCAAATCGTGCTAATGCACAATGTCTTGCTGGTGAAGTAGCAGTTTCTTTTGACGTAATAACCGATGCCTATGGTTATGAAACTTATTGGGAACTTGTTCCTGCTGGTAATGCTTGTGGTGTCGGAACCATTTTTGCAGGTGGTAATGTAGCTGTTGGCTGTGGTGGTCAAGCTTTACAAGCTCAAGCTCCAGGCGGATATGCAAACAATGTTACTGTAACAGAAGGTCCTTTTTGTTTAACAATAGGCTCTAGTTATACAATTATTTCAGTTGATGATTGGGGTGATGCTGGTGCTCAATTTGTAAGTGTTGCACAAGGTGTTGATGTAACACAAGCTTCAGGATCTGTATTAACTTATACATTTGTTGCTTCTGATCCTATTACTGAAGATCTTCAAGCACTTTCTCAAGGTGGTGAATATACTCGTATTCCTTTAATGCAAGCAATTGCAATGCCTCTAACTGCTAAAGTAAGAAATAATGGTATTGTTGATGCAACTGATGCAGTTTTAACTGCAAACGTTTACATGTTACCAGATACAATTGTTGCTATTCAAACTACTTCTAGTGCTGCTACAGCTATTACATCTACTTCTGTAGTTTCTCTTTCGGCAGGAACTTATCTTCCATTAGTTGCGGGTAATTATAGATTTGAATACGTTGTTTCATCTGCTACACTTACTGATGTGAATCCAGCAAATGATAAAATTAGCTATGATTTTTCAGTTGGAAACGATGGTATGTATGCTCGTGATAATGGAAATATTGTTGTTCAGCTAGGTTTAAATTCACCTAATTCAGGTATATTAGGAAATATGTTTGATGTTAATGTATCTGGTCAATTAGACTCAGTTTTCTTTTATGCTAAAGTAACAATAGGTGACACAACACAAGTTCTTGTATATAATGTTGCTGCTGGATTACCTACTACTCAAATAGGTGGAAGTATTAATCATGTATGTACTGCTGCTGATACTGCTGGTATTATTGTATTACCCGTTACAGATTTAGCTCTTGCAAAATTGGTTTTATCTCCTGGTAGATATTTTGTTGCTGTTAGAGATTCTTGGTCAGGGTTCTTAAGCTTAGGTTTTACTTCTGCTATATATACTGTAGGTGGTACTATGGCTAACATCAGTGGTGGTGCTTTTGGTGATATGGGTACTTTAGGTTTCCCTAATGCTGCTGTAGTTCGTCCTTATATCAACGACATAACAGTTGGTGTTAAAGAAACAACTATTGGTAGTGTTTCTGTATATCCTAACCCAACAACTGGAATCTTTACAATCAGTAATACAAACGGTAAAGCTGTAAATTATACTGTAACAACAATTGAAGGTAAAGTTGTTAAACAACTTTCAAATGTTTCTTCAACTATTATTAATGTTGATTTAAGCAACGAAAATAATGGTATTTACTTTTTAAGTGTAAATGGAGAAAATACAAATAGTGTTTTCAAAATTGTTAAACAATAATAGAAAAATTCAAAACATTAAAACCTCGCCAAATGGCGAGGTTTTTTTTTATTTTTTAAAACTAATTGTAGAATAAATCATAGTTAATCCTTAAATTTGTAACTCCATTCTTGATGGAGTTACAAATATTTTTATGATGAATAGACTTTTTTATTTTACTGCTAGTGTACTTTTTTTAACACTAATTGTTTCGTGTAATTCGAATAAAAACAATAGTGGAAATCAAGCTAGTCAAAATTCTACAAAAGTAGACCAATCATCAAATGAAACACCTGACAGTCATAATATAGATATTAAAACGAGTGGGGCAGCACCTTCAAAATCAATAGGCACAAAAAAACAACCTAAATAATAGTTGTTGAATTAAATATGGTTTAAATCCTATTCACAATTACCCTTTCAATCCAATTATTTCCAAAGTAATAAGGTAAAAAAGCAATGCTCGAAATTTCTTTTGTAATAAAGATGTTTGCTTTTTTTCCAACAGTAATACTTCCATGCGTTTTTTCTAATCCCATAGCATAAGCAGCATTAATAGTTGCAGCATTGATGGCTTCTTCTGGTGTAATTTTATATTTGATACAAGCGAGAGAAATTACAAAGTTCATATTGCCAGAAGGGGTAGAACCGGGATTGAAATCGGTAGCTAAAGCAATAGGCAAACCTTTATTAATCAATTCTCTTGCTGGAGCATAAGGAATGTTTAGGAAAAATGAGCAGGAAGGCAATAATATTGGCATAACATCCGATTTTGATAAATCTGTGAT
>CAYJMI010000131.1:0-7632 GCA_964371285.1 uncultured Vicingus sp.
GTATTTATGAGATGACTGAAATTAAAAAAATCAGCAAATTTTGCAAAAAAAACGAGTTAAAGCTCCATTTAGACGGAGCAAGAATTTTTAACGCGATTGTTGAGTCGAATTACACTTCTCATGAAATTGGAGGACAATTTGATACCATCTCGGTTTGTTTATCAAAAGGTTTAGGGGCTCCAATTGGTTCATTATTGATTGGAAGTACAGATGATATAAGAAAAGCTAGACGTATACGTAAAATTTTAGGAGGCGGAATGCGTCAAGCTGGTTACCTTGCTGCAGCCGGAATCTATGCATTAGAAAATAATATAAATCGATTAAAAGATGATCACCGCCGAGCAAAACTATTGGCTGATGAATTGAGTAAACTCAAATGGGTAAAAGAGGTTTTTCCTGTTTATACTAATATTGTTATTGTTGAAGTTTTGCCACATTTAGATTTGAATAAAATTATTCAAACACTAGGCAATTATCAAATAAAAGTTGTCGCTTTTGGCCCACAACAAATTAGAATAGTTACCCACTTAGATATCGATGATGAAATGATAAAAAGAACAATCGAAATCCTTAAAAAATTAAAATTTTAACATGATTCAAATTCAAGATACCGTAATTTCAGAGTTATTACTAGAAAAAAAATTTGTCTGCAATTTGAATGCTTGTAAAGGTGCTTGTTGTATTGAAGGAGACTCAGGTGCACCTTTAGAAGACCATGAATTGGAAGAGTTAGAAAATGCTTTTCCTTATGTAAAAAAGTATTTATCGAAACAATCCATTGAGGCTTTGGAAGAAGATTTATACACCATAGATTCTGATGGAGATACGGTTACCCAATTGGTAAAAGGAAAAGAATGTGCTTTTGTTTTTTTTGATGATGCAACTATTGCCAAATGTTCTATTGAACAAGCATATTTAGATGGGCATATTTCTTTTAAAAAGCCGATTAGTTGTCATCTTTTCCCGGTACGATTAAAACATTTTAAAGCGTTTACAGCAGTAAATTATGAAAGTATTGAAATTTGTAGCGACGCTTGTAGTTTGGGCGAAGAATTAGGTATAAAAACGTATCAATTTCTAAAAGAACCATTGATTAGAAGGTTTGGTGAAGAGTGGTTTAAAGAATTAGAATTGGTAGATAAATGTTTAAACAACGAATTAAAATGAATCTATTTTTGATGCAAGTGATTTTTTTATTTACCTTAGCATGAATTACTTAAAGATGAAAAATTTTAAAATTATTACTTTATTATTAACTGTTGTTTTAATTAATAGCGTAGTTTTTTCTCAAAATAAAGCCATAACACTTGATATAAAAGTTTTTGATAAAGCTGACAAAATTGAATTAGATAAAGCAGAAGAACTTTATACCGAAGGCAACTTTGTCTTCGCTCTACCAATATACCAAGACTTAATTGAAAAATATCCTAATGAAAATTACATCAAATATAGATTAGGATTGTGTTATTTAAAAAAACAAGACGCTTATGAAAAGGCTGTTGAATATTTAAAACCAGTGGCTGAAAATATCCCTGATGCTGCAGATGTTAAATTTTATTTAGGAATAGCTTATCACTTAACTTTTAAGTTTGACGATGCTATTAGAGAATTTAACGAATATCTTAAACAAGACATCATTAAAGGTCAACGACCGATAACAGAACGACTTATCCAAAATTGTAAAAACGCAAAAGAGTTGGTTTCAAATCCAGTTAAAGTTACCATAACCAACATGGAATCGACTATAAATACGGAAGCAGCCGAATATGTCCCTGTGATTTCTTCTAATGAACAGACCATGGTATTTACTTACATGGGAAAAAAATCTAAAGGTGGATTTGAAGATGTTTTTACCACAGAAAAAAAAGATGATGGAACATGGAAAGAACCTCAACCACTTGGCGACAACATAAATAGTTATGATCATGATGCTTGTATAGCTTTGTCTCCAGATGGTCAAATTCTTTTTATTTATAAAGATACTAAGGATAAAAAAGGAGAGATATATTACAGTAATTTAATTGGTCGTGATTGGAGTACTCCAAAGCAAATTTTAGGAGAAGTAAATACCAATCATTGGGAAGGAAGTGCTTCCATTTCTGCCGATGGAAAAACATTGTTTTTTACAAGTGATAAGCCTGCTGGTTTGGGCGGTAGAGATATTTATAAAGCAACATTAATCAATGATAGTATTTGGGGGGATATTGTGAATTTAGGACCTACGATTAATACTCCTTATAATGATGATGCCCCCTTTATCCATCCTGATGGTAGAACTTTAGTATTCAGTTCTGAAGGACACAATAGCATGGGAGGATACGATATTTTCCATACAGAATTACAAAAAGACGGAACTTGGCTCCTGCCCACCAACATTGGGTTTCCGATTAATAGCCCAGATAGAGATACGTATTATGTGCTATCTGCTGATGGAAAAACAGGGTATTACTCATCTGGAAGACCAGGAGGATATGGATTACAAGATATTTATACCGTAGCACCAGGATTAGTGGGTTACAAACCTGCTATTGCTATAGTTAAAGGGTTGATAACACTTAACAAAAAACCAGCTGAAGCAGAAATTATTGTTACCTACAAGAACAAAGGAACAACCCATAGTAAATTAGGTTCAAACTCTAGTTCTGGAGAATATTTGTCAAATTTACCAACAGGAGAAGTTTATGAACTAGCGTATAAATTAAAGAATTTTGACTATTCACATTTAGGTGGAGACTCAATAGTTTTGGAGTTAATAAATATTGAAGATACGGATACTTTTATAGAGATAAACAGAGATGTTTCGTTTTTTACAAAAGATTTTATAGTTGAACAACCAGTTGTAGTAGATACTCCTAAAATAGAAATTCCAACTGTTACTATGGGTGATTTAGTTTTAGAAGGCTTAATTTTTAAAGTGCAAATAGCAGCTTATAATTTGCCCAAAAATTACAATTATGCTCGATTAAAAGGGTTAGGCGATGTAGAGAAAAATTTATTGGATGATAATATCACAAGATTTACTATTGGAGGAAGTTTCAAGACATTGAATTTAGCTAATGAACATAGAGATAAGGTGATAGCAAGAGGTCAAGATGATGCTTTTGTAACAGCTATTTACAAAGGAAAAAGAGTTTATTTGAAAGATTTAGTTGCTCAGGGAATAATTAAGGAATAAGAAATAGTTATCAGTTCACAGTTTACAGTCTTCAAACTTCCGACTTCGGTCTTCC
The DNA here is from genome assembly GCA_964371285.1 of uncultured Vicingus sp. GTDB lineage: Bacteria > Bacteroidota > Bacteroidia > Flavobacteriales_E > Vicingaceae > Vicingus. Next base: position 3,231 of record CAYJMI010000131.1, read on the forward strand.
GACAAACTTACTCTTTCTCCACCCAATCGCCATTCTCTTTAATTAAATTAATCAATTCATTAACGGCCTCTTTTTCTGGAACATTACGTTTAACTACTTCTTTTTCTTTGTAGAGGGTTATTTTTCCAACACCAGTTCCAACATATCCGTAATCGGCATCAGCCATTTCGCCAGGACCATTTACAATACAACCCATGATACCAATTTTTAATCCTTTTAAGTGAGCTGTTACTGCACGTATTTTAGCTGTGGTTTCTTGTAAATCAAACAATGTTCGTCCACAACTTGGACAAGAAATGTATTCAGTTTTAGAAATTCTTGTTCTGGTGGCTTGTAAAATTCCAAAGGCAGTATCATTCACCATTTTATCACTACCACAGTTTTCTGCGGCAATAAAAATTCCATCGCCAAGTCCATCTACTAACAAAGCACCAATATCTGTTGAAGCATGAAGCTGCAATTGTTCAGGAGTTAAATTGCCATAAGCTCTTCCAATAATTACAGGAGTTTTACAATCGTTATTAATTAATTCAATAAACAATTTACGTTGTTCAGCCATACCATGAGAATTGTAGGTGTCAATCATTAAAACAGCAGTTGAATCATTTTTTAATTTCTTAATCAAATCATCAGTTAAATTAGGTAAAGTAACATAAACAACATTTAATTTATTTGATAAATCTGAGGTAGATAGATATTGTTTTGAATCCAAAAAAGGATAACTGTTAAAGTTGTTCCTAACTGTTAACCACGTTTTGTAGTTGTAGATTAAACCCAAAGTTCCAGGGACTTCAAAGTCGATGGTTTTATCTCCTAAAAAGATGTAATCGCAAGCCAATTCTGTAATGTTCCATTTGTCTAATGGCACAGAATATTGATAGCCCAAACCAAAAAAAGAGGCAGGGGTTATCTTTTCTTTCATGCAGAAATCAGTAACCACTCTTGGTACATTTGAGCCTCCAAAATTTAGCACTTCGTTTGTTTTTCGTTTGTTGTATTCAAAAGGAGTTAAGCAATAATTTTCGATGTTTTCAATAGGCTCATGTTGGCTTCTATTTTTATATCGAGCAACCAACTCTTGGGCTATAGGAATTTCAAATTCAGGGTCTTCGGTTAACGATACACGAATGGTATCTCCCAAACCATCTTCTAATAAAGTTCCGATTCCTACGGCAGATTTTATTCTACCATCTTCTCCATCACCAGCTTCGGTTACTCCCAAATGCAGCGGATAATTCATGTCTTCGGCTATCATCGTTCCCACCAACAAACGATAGGCTTGAACAACCACTAAAGTGTTACTCGCTTTCATTGAAAGTACAATGTCGTGATAATCAAATTCTCTGCAAATGCGTAAAAATTCCATAGCCGATTCTACCATTCCCGTGGGCGAATCGCCATAACGACTCATAATTCTATCAGACAAAGAACCATGGTTGGTACCTATTCGCATGGCTGTTCCGTGAGCTTTGCAGATTTTTATTAATGGAATAAAACGCTCACGAAGTCTCGCTAATTCAGCTTGGTAGGTTTCATCGGTATATTCAATGTCTTCGAATTTCTTTTTATCGGCATAGTTTCCCGGGTTAATCCTTACTTTTTCTACAATGGTTGCTGCAACTTCGGCAGCATTTGGGGTGAAATGAATATCAGCAACCAAAGGAGTGTTGTAGCCTCTTTTGAGTAATTCGGCTTTTATGTTGGCTAAATTTTCGGCTTCTTTTATGCTTGGAGCAGTAATTCGAACAATTTCGCAACCTGCTTCAATCATTCGTATGCTTTGTTCAACCGTTGCCATGGTGTCCATAGTATCGGTGGTGGTCATGGATTGAATACGAATGGGGTTGTTGCCACCAATACCAATGTTGCCTACTTTTACTTCTCTAGTTTTAAAACGTTGATATTGGGTTAAGCTGTTGCAGTACATAAAAAATTAATTTGATGTAAAGTTATTGATAAGTTTTGAATGGTTGAGGAAGAATTAAAAAACACAAAAGTTGGTAAAAACATACCGTTTACTGTCTAAACCATACCGTTTATAGGATAAATGAACCATTGCAAAGGTGGCATTAACTTTATAGTTACCTTAGCGTAAAATTGGTTGTTATTAAAAACAGAACCCATGAAAAAAATATTTACCCTTTTATTAATCGCGAACCTAGTTACAATTAATAGCAACAAAGCTCAATCTTTACCAATAGCAGTTAACGATACTTTTTATGTTGAATTTTCTGATACTGCAAAAACATATACATTTAATAGGGGTACTATTACTGCCAATGATACTCTTGGTAGCGGTACTACAAAAATTATTGATACTATAAACTATAATGGAGTTAATCAAGTGAGTGTAGTGATGCATATTTCACCAATTATTAGAGTTGATAGAATAAAATTCACTACAAATTCTGGCTATTTTGGTATTGACAGTATTACTTATTATTTAATCGATAACGGAGTACCTACCGATTTTGATACGGCAACCATTTACTTTTATGTAAAACGAAAAGACCATGAACATATTGATTTGAATAACGTGAAAGCACGAGTTGCACACAACACTTTATTTGCTGATAGAGCTAATGGCATCTCAGCATTTGAAGTTCCAAAAGGTAGTGGCTCAAACACTATATACGCCGCAAATTTTTGGTTTGCTGGTGTAGATAATAATGGACTATTAAAAGGATATGCAGAGACTTATGCTAGTAACTCTACTCCCCCTTTTACTCTTTATCAAAATTACACTGGAAATGCTGGTCCCATAGGAGGGACTGCTAATTACGAGAGTTATAGTTACCAATGGGACAGGGTATGGAAAGTAAGTGCTATTGACATTCAAAACCACATTGCAGGAGTAGGAACTACCGAAGCCATTACCAATTGGCCTGCTCATGGCGATGTTTCCAAAGGACAAGCACCCAATTTAGCTCCTTTTGTAGATACAGATTTTGATGGTATTTATAACCCTACGTTGGGCGATTATCCTAAAATTAAAGGGCAACAAGCCATCTATTTTATTCGGAATTCAGATAGAACTTTAGCTGATGGGGTTGCTCCAAGTGGATTAGAGTTTCATGGTATGGTGTATGCCTACGATTGCCCCGAAGATTCTGCCATTAATAATACTGTTTTTGTAGATTATACCTTGTACAACCGTTCTACATTAAGTTTGGATAATTGTTATTTCGGGCAATGGGTTGATTTTGACCTAGGCAATTCGAGCGATGATTTTGTAGGTTGTGATGTGTCTCGTGGTACTTTTTATGGATATAACGGAGATAATGTCGATGAAGATGCTAATGGTGTTACTGGTTATGGTTCATCACCTCCCTTTCAAGGAGTATCTTTTTTAAAAGGAGCTAATCTAGGACATGATGGTATTGATAATCCATATACTACAGATATACCAACAGCACTTTCACAAAATGGAATTCCGTATGCTGGTTTGGGTATTGGTTTTGGTGATGGAACAGTTGATAATGAATATTTGGGATTAAGCCATTTTATGTCGTATAATATTGGTGCTGTAATTAATGGAAATGGAGACCCAAGAAACGTAGTTGATTTTTATAATTATTTACGAGGACATTGGTTAGATAGTGTTGGTCAAGTAACTTGGGGTGGGACTGGTAATCCTATTACGACAGGAAATACTATAGCAGCTGATTATTTGTTCCCCAGCGACTCTGACCCATTGTTTTGGAGTACACAAGGCGCTTCGGTAACACCAGTACCTTGGACAGAAGCTGTAGCAGGAAATACAGTTGGCGATAGAAGAGGGGTGGGTTCAACAGGTCCGTTTACATTTAATTCTGGAGAAGTGATAGAAATGGAATTGGCTTTTGTATTTGGTAGAGATTATAATGGAACTGATAACCTATCGAGTTTGGTGGTGATGCAAGAACGGGTAGATTCTATTCGTAGCTACCATGCTAATGACTTTGCAACAACACCTTGTGGCGGTTCAATTATTGGAATAAAAAACGAAGCAATACCATCAAATTTATTAAGCATTTATCCTAATCCTTTTACCAATCAATTTTTGGTAAGTTATCAACCAACCAATAAAACAACGGTAGAAGTATATAGTTTATTAGGACAAAAAGTAGTGTCGCAACAAATAACACAACACTTAACACTATTGGATTTATCTAACCAACCCAACGGTGTTTATTTTGTAAGGGTTACCGATGGAAATGAAGTTGTTACTAAAAAAGTGGTTAAACAGTAGATTTCAATACAAATGGTAATATAGAAATAGGTATAAACCTATTTAATTTATTTATTTTTGGTGGGTTCTAAAACTAACTAACTGAACACCATTGAACCAGTTGTATGTTATTTAATTCTATCTCTTTTCTTATATTTTTACCTATAGTATTTATTCTGTACTGGTTTATTG
>CAYJMI010000132.1:0-7320 GCA_964371285.1 uncultured Vicingus sp.
GCACACACCAACGAAGTTAGCAGCGAAACAATAAAAAACAATAGAAATATTGAGCTAAAATGTGATGAAGATAAACTGGCGTCCGTCAGCTGACGGATGACCTATAAAAAACAACCGAGTGAAACGAGCTCATAAGTACAATAATTAACAATAAGAAAGAACGCATAATAAATATCTACATATGAAAAGAGTTACGGTATTTTGCGGTTCTAGTTTGGGAACGGAAGACATCTATAAATCACAAGCAACTTTGCTTGGTCAAACATTAGCTAAACGAAATATTGAATTAGTTTACGGTGGTGCAAAAATTGGACTTATGGGTGCAGTTGCAGATGGGGTTTTGAGCGAAGGTGGAAAAGTTATTGGAGTATTGCCTAACTTTTTAAAATCAAAAGAAATTGCACACGAACAATTAACTGAATTAATTTTGGTTGACAGCATGCACGAAAGAAAAACCAAAATGAATGAACTTTGTGATGGAGTAATTGCTTTGCTGGGAGGTTTTGGAACATTAGAAGAATTGTTTGAAATGCTTACTTGGGCTCAACTCGGACTACACAAGAAACCAATTGCGATTTTAAACATTAACGGTTTTTACAATCCTTTAAATGTTATGATACAGACAATGGTTGACAAAGGGTTTTTAAAAGAAGTAAACCAACAAATGCTTTTAATTTGTGACAATATTGAAGAACTTCTTGATAAAATGAAAAATTATATTGCACCGACAGTTGGAAAATGGATTAGCAAAGAAACTGTTTGACTTAAAAACAACGAACTGCTAATCGAGTAGTCGGCTCCACCAGTTAAACTGACGGAGCACAAAAGAAAAACCATTGTAAATCCAATTGAATTACTAAATTTGGGTTAAACGTATTAGTGTTGTAAATCAAGAAATTATAGGGGAGTTCTAAAAATTAACATTTTACTTCCCCTCTATTAAGAGGGGCAAGGGGTGTGTAGTCAAAAAACTCAATTTTTAGAACTCCCATAACTAAACTACGTAAATTTAGTATAATTATTAAATATATTAATAATTTATACTATTTTTGTATATAATATTGATTTGCTAAAATAATATACAATTTTCGTATAATGAAAACAATAAGCAACATAGCGGCTTTCGTTAAGTACCACAGGGAAAAGCAAAAGTTAACGCAAGAACAACTGGCAGAGATGACCGGCTTAGGTATTCATTTTATTCGTGATTTGGAACAAGGTCGTTCAAAATTGCGTCTCGATAAAGTAAATGAAGTGCTTTCTTTTTTTGGTTTTCATCTTGGTCCCAACGTTAATGCAAATGATCCATGGCAAATTTGGTACACCTTTATCAATAAGGCGGTTACAATTATAAAGACAGATAAAAAACAAGTTGTAGGATTTTTGATGAGTGAAGTTAGGGATGAAAAAAGCAACATCATCGCCTGGAAAGTACTTCCTAATCCAAAAGCACTTGAATGGAAAGAAAAAAAAGATGACTCTTTATTCGTTGAAGTAAAACAAAGTGAAATTGCTGACATTAATTTTCAAACAGCTTAACATGAAAAAAGGACAAGTAAAATTTCACGATGCAACAGTTGGTATGGTTTATCAGGTAATTGGTGACGATGATAAGGACAAGAATGGATATTTTTTTGAATACAATAAAGAGTATGTTAATAATCCTATTCACGGCCCAATAAGTCAAACCTTACCGGTTCGTGAAGAACCCTATCGCAATGAGGAAAACTTAATCCCGTTTTTTGACGGATTAATTCCAGAAGGATTTCTTTTAGATGTTGCTTTAAAGAATTGGAAGTTGAATGAAAAAGACAGAATGGAATTATTATTAAGTGTTTGTGGTGACTGCATTGGTGCGGTTAGCATTAAAAGAATAGAAAGTAATGAAAGCAAATAAGCAATGTTTATATTGTTATCAACCATTAAGTGATGATCAAATTGATTTTCATCCTCAATGCAGTAAGCAGTTTTTTGGTTTAGAAACACCACCAATACTCTCCTTGAGTAAAGAGGAGTTAATGGAAATGGCAAAACAAATTACGGAACTAAGTGTAACTTTACCAGGAGTTCAGCCAAAATTATCATTGAATCTTCACGTAGATCCCAACGATCCAAAAAAATCAAGATTAACAATAGTAGGTCTATGGGGGCAATATATTTTAAAACCGCAATCCGAATTGTATCCATCGCTTCCCGAAAATGAAGACTTAACCATGCATTTAGCTGAACTCGCAGGAATAAAAACAGCTTCGCATTCATTATTAAGAATAACATCAGGTCAATTGACCTATGTAACAAAAAGATTTGATAGGGTGAAAGGAAAGAAAATTCCAATGGAAGATTTTTGCCAGTTAATGGAAGTGCCAAGTACAGGTAGAAGCAAATACGATAACGGTACCATGGAACAAGTTGGGAAAACTATTGCAAAGTATTCTTCAGCACCCGGTATAGATTTAATTACATTCTTCGATATATCAGTTTTTTCTTTTGTAATTGGTAATTCTGATTTGCACTTGAAGAATTTCTCGATGGTTAAGAATGAAGACCATCAATATCGGTTATCACCTGCCTATGATTTAATTTCAAGCAATTTGGCAATGGGAAAATACGACTTAGAACAGATGGCATTGCATTTAAACGGTAAGAAAAATAAAATCAGAAAAAAGGATTTTATTGCACTTGCAACCAACTTGAAAATTGCTTCAACCATAACTGAGAAAATATTTTCAAAATATGGAGCTCTATTAAATCAATTTGAAGAATTAATTCAGATAAGTTTTTTAAATGATGAATTAAAGGAACAATACATTCAATTGATTAGACAAAGAGCATCTGCTTTAGAATTAAAATAAAGAAATCTTCCCCCCACTCTGTCTTTAGTCTTAAGCAAAAGAAATGGCGTTGGCGACTAAGGACTTCCGACCTTTTTACTTATACACCTTTACCCTATCGAAATAAAGACTTTTAACTGTTGAAAAGTTTTTACCGGTTTTTAAAAAATCAAACAAGCTATTTTTAGTTACATCGTCAACATAGTACATTAAAGGCTGTTCTACTTTGTTGCTGTTTTTTATGGCAGGTAAAATTTCCTTGTCCCAGTCTTCTGCAAAAGTTAATAAATCGTGAGGATGTATAGCTCCTCTGCAATTAGATTTACCACAGTAACATTTCATCGACTCTTCAATATTTAAAGCACCGTAATCGTCGGTAATTTGTTCTCCAGGGAGAATATCTCTAACCGCAATTTCGAAACCATAACCTGTGCTTATGGTATTTCTATCACAATAATGATTAATGTACTTGGCATAATCCCAACTTACTATTCTACTGCCATTTTGGTCAGTGTACGAAAATTTTTCGATGTATTTTCTATAATTTTCATCGGTAAGCAAAGGATGACCGTCTGGATATATCAATTCCATTTCATCAATTACATACATTATGGTTCCTTTGGGGATAAATTTTGTTGCATAAACGCCAAGCCCTATCACTGGGCTTACAACGCGGACTTCCGTGTGTGGATGTATCATCTATTTTATCATAAAATAAAAAGGTTTAAATTCTATAAAATTGAGTTGAATTTAGGTTATCCGCATTCAATTTTTTTCAATAGAATTTCTGCACAATTATACTCTTTTTTTTAATCCACAACACAAATTAAAAATAAAATATTATTAACAATTCAGTTTAATATTACCTTTGAAGAATGATAACTAAAAAAGAGTTTAAAATAATTATCAAAACTTCGTTCGGTTTAGAAGAAGTATTAATGGAAGAGCTCAATCAACTTGGTATTAGCAACGTTGAATTAGGTAATAGAGCAGTTACTTTTACGGGTAATTTAAGTGATGTTTACAAAACAAACTTATGGCTAAGAACTGCCAACAGGATTATTGTTCCACTTCAATCATTTACCATTAGTAGTGATGCTGATTTATACGATAAAATAAAAAAAATTAATTGGGACACCTATTTTTCCGTCAACCAAACTTTTTTAATTGATTCTACGGTATTTTCACCCTTGTTTAATCACACCAAATATGCAGCCTTTAAAGCAAAAGATGCGGTAGTTGACCAATTTAGAGAGATATACAACATTAGACCAAACGTAGATACCGAAAATCCTGACATCAGACTTAACTTACACATCGACAACGAAAACTTATGCACAATTAGTTTAGACAGTTCTGGCGATAATTTATTTAAAAGAGGTTATCGTGACAGTAGAAGTATTGCCCCAATGAAGGAAGATTTAGCTGCGGGATTGATTTTGTTAAGTGACTGGGATAAACACTCTACTTTTATTGATTTGTTTTGTGGTTCTGGTACTATTTTGATAGAAGCTGCCATGATTGCAAAAAATATTGCTCCAAACCTTAAACGAGAACGATTTGGGTTTATGAACTGGAAAAACTATGATGCCAATTTGTTCAATTCCTTAAAAAAAGAAGCTCTTGAAGTTCAAAAACCTTTAGAAAACAAAATTATTGGAGTAGATATTTCAGGCAGAACATTAGGCATGGCTCGTGCAAACATTAGCAGTGCTGGTTTATCGAACGTAATTGAACTTCATAAAAAAGATTTTAAAGAGTTTAATGCACCGAAAGAAAAAGGGGTAATTATAAGCAATCCTCCTTATGGCGAACGTATGGGCGAAAATGTGGATGAATTGTATAAAGATTTTGGCGATACTTTAAAACAAAAATATGCCGGTTACAGTGCTTGGTTTATAAGTTCAAACATGGAGGCTTTAAAAAAAGTAGGTTTAAAACCCAGTAGAAAAATTAAAGTATTTAATGGTAATTTAGAATGCAGATTAATGAACTATCAATTGTATGATGGGAGTAAACGAATTAATGAATTAAAAATTTGAAATTAGAGATTAATTTCTAATCTCTAATTTCTAATCTCTAATAACAATGAAAAAAATAGGCGTTTTTACATCAGGAGGTGACGCTCCGGGAATGAATGCTGCTGTTAGAGCAGTAGTTCGTACTTGTATTTACAACAATATTGTACCTTTTGGAATTTATGAAGGTTATCGTGGTTTAATTGAAGGTAATATCAAAGAATTATCAAGCAGGGATGTGAGTAACATTATACAGCGAGGTGGCACTATTTTAAGAAGTGCTCGTTGCAAGGAATTTTTTGAAAAAGAAGGCAGACAAAAAGCATTTGATAACATTAAAAAATTTAATCTCGACGGAATTGTTGCCATAGGTGGAGACGGGACTTTTACTGGTGCAAAAATATTTAACAAAGAACATAAAATTCCTTTTGTTGGAATACCTGGAACCATTGACAATGATTTGTTTGGTACAGATTATTGTATCGGCTACGATACTGCTCTAAATACTGTAATTGAAGCTGTTGATAAAATTAGAGATACGGCAAGTTCACACAACCGTTTGTTTATGGTTGAAGTAATGGGGCGAGATGCAGGATTTATTGCTCTTAGAAGTGGAATTGGGGTTGGTGCAGAAGCCATTTTGGTGCCTGAAACTCCAACCTATATAGATAAGTTATTGGAGAAGTTAAAAAATGATAGAACGCAACACAAACAAAGCATGATTGTAATTGTTGCCGAAGGTGATGAAACAGGAGGAGCATTAAAACTTGCCGAACTTGTGAAAAAAGTTTGTCCAGAATTTGATACAAAAGTTACTATTTTAGGACACATCCAACGTGGTGGAAGCCCTTCGGCTTTAGATAGAGTGCTGGCAAGTAGATTAGGAAATGCTGCTGTTAATGCTCTACTGGAAGGAAAAACAAATGTAATGGTTGGCGTACTTCATCGGGACATTAGTTACATACCTTTTGAAAAAGCGATTAAACATCATCAAAAAATAAACAAAGATTTATTAAATCTGGCAGAAGTACTTTCGTATAATTAGAGCCTGTCTGTAAAGTCCGACTTCTTCGTTATTCTTGTTTTGAAAACCAGTCATTTACAACAGTAAACTCCTGATTTTCAAAACTTCGAAAGCCTAGAATTCGAACCTTACAGTTCAGCCTCTCGACTTTAAAGATAGACACTAATTAAGAATAAAATGTCGTTAGATAAAATTTTACACCTCTTAGAACAAAAAATATCTCACAACGATATTATAAACCTGAAAATTTCTTCAAAAGGAGTTCATTGGCACATCGACCACTCTTTGAAAGTAATCAACGGAGTGGTAAATTCCTTAAAAAAATCGAACCCAGAAGATTATCAATGGAAATTTAATGTTACACGAACTTTTATTTTAGTAAAAGGGAGTATTCCGAGAGGAAAAGGAAAAGCTCCAAAGTCAGTTGTAAATGAATCTATTATTGTTCTTACAGATATTGAAAATCAACTAAAGGAAGCCAAAAAATTAATCCTCGAATTGGATTCATTACCAAAAAAGAGCAATTTTAATCATCCTTATTTTGGTGTATTGAATCTAAGAATGACTAAACTTTTTTTAAAGATTCATACTCATCATCATCTAAAAATAATTAGTGATATACTAAACAATTAATTTTTTTTAGTTCAACTCTAAAAAAGACTGTTATCTTTACAATTAATGTCAACTGCAATAATAATAACATTTTGTACTTTACTCCTTATCTCCTATTTTTTTGATTTAACCTCGTCAAAAACAAAAATACCATCAGTTATTTTACTTTTAGCGTTGGGTTGGTTTGTTCGTCAATCAACTAATTTTCTGGGTATTGGATTACCAGATTTTTCACCTATACTACCAATTATAGGTAGCATTGGACTAATATTAATTGTATTAGAAGGTTCTTTAGAATTAGATCTTAATAAATCGAAAATAAGCCTGATAAAAAAATCGTTTTTGGGAGCTATTATACCATTATTAGGTTTAGCATTTTTATTTACTTATTTATTTCATCATTTCGGCTATTTTCCAATAAAAGACAGTTTACTAAACGCTATACCACTATGTATTATTAGCAGTGCCATAGCAATTCCAAGCGTTAGAAATTTAAATGCTCAACAAAAAGAATTCGTTATTTATGAAAGTAGCATCTCCGATATTGTTGGTGTTATATTTTTTAATTTCATTTTTTTTAATCGATACATTAATATTCAAGCTTTCGGAAGTTTTGGTCTGGAATTATTAATCGAAATTGTTATATCATTAATTGCAACAATAATTCTAGCATTTTTGCTTAGTAAAATTGAAACCAAAATTAAGTTTGTTCCCATAATTCTTCTGGTAATATTAATTTATGAAATATCAAAAATTTATCATTTACCGGCTTTAATATTTATTTTAATGTTTGGATTATCTATTGGAAATATTGAAAAAGCTAAAAGATACAAAT
>CAYJMI010000133.1:0-7255 GCA_964371285.1 uncultured Vicingus sp.
GTTTTTAGCAGATTTAAACACTTTGTCGTACCAAAAAATTAGAAATGTAAAACCAGACGATGTTTATGTTGGAGAGCTAAAACCTAGCGAAAATTTAGAGTTGTCGAATAAATATCCTCAAGGAATTACAGAAGAAACTACCGAAGAAGGAAGTGCCGTAATTTTAAAACGGATTAAAGTTACCGGAAAACATGTTGATATTTATGAAAAAATATTTTACAAATGGGGCGGTAAATTTTACACCAAAAATGGTTACAACATTACCGAAACCTTGTGGAATTTAGAATCGATTGAAAAATAAAGCCCACCCAACCCTCCCGAAGGGAGGGCTACGTAGCTGACGAAAATATGTAAATGTGTAAATTGCCAATCTCTAATTTTTTTAATCTTAACAAATGAAATACATTTTAATTAGTGCCCTCATCATCTCCAACTGGTGTTTCGCACAAAGCAAAACGGAGTTTACCTTAACTCTTAAAGATGGTAACATTGTTACAGGAACAACAAAAGTTAGTAATGTTGTTTTGAGTACTGTATACGGTAAATTAGATGTTCCAATCAAAAATGTAACTTCCATTGAATTGGGTGTTAAGCCTGATGACTCTCAAAAAGACAATATTACCAACTTAGCAAAACAATTGTTAAACTCTAACGAAGAGATGAGAAGTAAAGCTTATTCTTCATTAGTAGCCCTTTCGATTGGTTCAATTCCTGTGTTAGAAGAACTCATTTTTTCTGGAACTTACGAACCAAGCAACTTTACTGATTTTACATTGAGCAATGCGTTGAACGAATTAAAAGCTACTCATGGTGTTGGCAACAATTACAAAACCAAAGATGTTGTGATGATTGATTATGAATACAACATGGGTGGTGTTTATGAATTCTCATCAATAGAACTTAAAACCGAATATGGAACATTAACTATTCCAAGAGAAAAAATACAAAAAATTGATGTGATGTATTTTGATGACAATTCAAATGCAAGTAAATCATTCAAATTGATGGCTTCAACTCATATCAGTTCAAATACAAATGGAGGTTGGTTTAAAACTGGTATTATGGTTAAACCCGGACAAACCATCTTTATTTCGGCAACAGGAGAAATTACTTTAGCTAGTTTGTCAGGCAACAAATACAAACCGGATGGCTCTACCAAAAATGCAATGAGTTTAGAATATGTGGAAAGCTACGATAAATCAACATATCCAGCTTACGGAAATGTAGTTTTTAAAATTGGTGAAACAGGTGTTGCTACAAAAGCTGGAGCAAATTACAATGGCAAGGCAACACAAAGTGGCATGTTGTATTTATCTATCCATGAAAGTGTTTACAATGCTTCAAATGCAGGGTTTTATACAGTAAATGCTTCAGTTAAATAATTAATGATTCAAACAGCCTATTTCATAGTAATCCTTATCACCTGTTTTTTTTCAGTTTCTTGTCAGGACAATCATGCTCAAACAAGCGAAGAAAAAATAGCATCCGAACAATCAATTGCAGAAATCACTATAGATTCAACCATTTATCAGTATTCATGGTTAGCAAACTACAACTATCAAGAAGCACTCATTAATGTAGTAAAAACTCCGGCTGGATTTAAAAGAACTAATGCTCAAAAAAACTCTTTTGCAGCTTGGTTGCAACATTTACCTATCAAAACCAACGATAACACCGTTTATTTGTATGATGGAAATAAAAAACGCAATCAAAATGCTCAATTTAAAGTAGTAAATATTGATGTTGGAGATAAAGATTTACAACAATGTGCTGATGCTGTGATGCGTTTAAGAGCAGAATATTTATACGCTACAAACCAACAAGCTAAAATCAAGTTTAATTATACGAATGGAGTTTCTATTCCTTTTAGTAAGTGGAGTAGTGGTCATTTTCCGAAATTACAAGGCAATAAAGTGGTTTGGGTAGCTGCACAAAACAACACTTCTTACTCAAGTTTTAAAAAATACATCAACAATATTTTTACTTATGCTGGAACATCATCGTTAAGTAAAGAGTTGCAATCTATTGAACTAAAAGACATTCAAATTGGAGATGTATTTATTTATGGAGGTTTTCCCGGTCATGCAGTAATTGTGGTAGATGTGGCAATAAATACAACTACTGGCGACAAGTGTTTTATGATTGCACAGAGCTATATGCCGGCACAAAATATTCACGTATTAAAAAATCCAACGAATGCAGATTTAAGTCCTTGGTATAGCGTGTCAGCATGTAAAAATCAAATCATAACCCCTGAATGGACTTTTGAAACCAACCAATTAAAACGATTTGTAGAGTAATGAAGATTTTATATTTCCTTTTTTCTTTTAGTATTCTTTTTTTTGTTGGATGTTCTACTTCAACACTTGAAAAAACAGATGATAACCATCAAGTTTTAAAAGAAGTTGAATTGAATTATGCCAAAGGTTTTAGCATAAGAAAAGGAGATGATTTTCAACTCATTACCTTAAAAAATACTTGGAAAGGAGAAAATACTACGTATCAATATGTGTTGTACAAAAACGAAAAACCAAAAGGTTATGACAACGCTACTTTTATTAAAATTCCCATTAAATCTATCGTTTGTTTTAGTTTAACCCACTTGGCATTTATTGATAAATTAGGAGAATTAAATTCTATTAAAGGTTTGTCGGGGTGCGATTATGTGAGCAATAAAATGGTTATTGATAAAATAAAAAACAACGAAATAAAAGAAATAGGAAGTTCACAATTGATTAATTACGAATTTTTGATTGACCTAAAACCAGACCTAATCATGACTTTTGGAATTGATGAAACAGCTACCAACCAACTGAACAAATTTAAAACATTAGGTTTAAATGTGGTGTTAAACTCCGAATACATGGAAAATCATCCGTTAGGAAAAGCAGAATGGATAAAGTTTGTGGCTGCTTTTTACGACAAAGATTCGTTGGCTGAGTTTATCTATAACGACATTGAAGCCGATTACAACAAACTGATAGCTCTAACCAAAAATAGTAAAACAAAACCGTCTGTTTTTGTTGGTATGCCTTGGAACGGTGCGTGGTATTTGGCAGGAGGAAAATCGTTTCAAGCCCAATTGTTTAACGATGCTGGAGCAAATTATTTGTGGGCAGATAATAAAGAAACCACGAGCTTTATTATAGATAAAGAAGTAATTATTGAAAAAGCTTTAAATGCCGACTACTGGATAAATTTAAACGCTTTTAACTCTGTTGATGAAGTTACCAATGTAGATGCTAAATTAAAAGCTTTTAAATCGGTTAAAACTGGAAATATGTACAACAACAATTTAAAAATAAATACTGCAAACGGTAACGACTATTGGGAATCTGGAGTTATCAACCCACATGTAGTTTTAGCCGATTTAATTAAAATTTTCCACCCCAATTTAATTGAACACGAGTTGGTTTATTATAAGAGGCTGGAGTGATTATTTTTATTTTTTTCTAAAAAGGTAATGTGAATAATTCCCATCTTCACCAAAATCTAACCTATAAAATAAATCTTCTGTCCATGATTCAATTTCTTTTGAAGTTATTTTTCTTTTTCTAGAAGTTTTATCTGTTTTATTATTTTGAATATACAAAATACCATTGTTCGTTAAAAAGTTGTATGCTGATTTAATAAGTTCTTTAGGATATTTAATGTCTTTGTAATGTAGTATTTTAGACATCACAATAATGTCGAACTTATCATTTTCGATTGATTCAATAAAGTCTTCAATTTTTGTGTCAAATTTAAAATAGTCTTTATTTTTATAAATCCTTTCAAAGGAGGTTTTATTTAGTATTATTGATTCTTTCTTTCGTTCATTAATGATGGTTTGAAATACTAATTTATAATATTCATACAATCTTTCATTTTCAGGCTTTTTCCAAAGATAGTCGTTCAGCGAATTTGGTGTCATTAATTTCCCTTGATAATCATAGTGTTGAGATTGTTCAGATTGAATTTTATCTAAAGATTGAATTTCAATTCCTAAATATTTTGAAATATTATATTCATGATAAAAATGGAAAAATATATTTCCAAATCCACATCCTAAGTCTAATATTTTAATGTTTGTATTGTTAATTTTTAATGAATTTATATCATCATTGAATTCCCAAATATTTTTAATGCTCATAATTTTAATTTTTATTACATTAAGTAAAATAAAAACTTTTTTATTTAATGTATCAGATTTTTCTTAATCACAAAAAAAGTTACTTCCACTCATACCTCTCCATCACTCACTCGGCAAAGCCGAGCAAGTGGAATTACTTTTTTAATTCCCAACCATTTTAAACTCTCCTATTTATTTATTTATTAACTTCGCAATGCCTTCAAATTTAGGGCAAAATATACTTTTCTAAAGCTTACTAAAGTTAAAAATTGTTGTATGGGCGTAACTGTTACAAAATCTACCGACGCATTGTTGTCGAAAGATAAGTTTAAAGAAACCATTTTAGAAGATTACCAACTCGTTTACATGAGTAGAGAAACTTCGTATTTGGGCAGAAAGGAAGTGTTGACCGGAAAAGCCAAATTTGGAATTTTTGGTGACGGAAAAGAATTGCCACAACTAGCCTTAGCAAAACAATTTAAGGATGGTGATTTTAGATCGGGATATTACCGCGACCAAACCTTAATGATGGCTATTGGACAATTATCCATACAAGAATTTTTTGCTCAATTGTATGCACACACCGATGTAAAAGCGGAGCCTTGCTCAGCTGGTCGTTCCATGAACGGACACTTTGGTACACGCAGTTTAAATGTAGATGGTACTTGGAAAGATTTAACCAAAATAAAAAATTCATCTGCCGATATTTCTCCGACAGCTGGTCAAATGGCTCGTTTGGTAGGATTAGCACAAGCATCAAAAGTGTATCGAAACAATGCAGCTTTAGCAGGATTTACTACTTTTTCGAAAGGAGGAAACGAAGTAGCTTTTGGTACCATTGGCGATGCAAGTACCAGCGAAGGACCATTTTGGGAAGCGATCAATGCTATTGGCGTGTTGCAAGTTCCTGTGGTGATGTCGGTTTGGGATGATGGACAAGGAATTTCGGTACCTAAAAAATATCAAACTACCAAAGAAAGTATTTCTGAGGTATTAAAAGGTTTTCAACGAGACAACGGTAAAAACAACGGTTACGAAATATTTACGGTTAAGGCTTGGGATTATCCATCATTAATAGAAACCTACGAAAAAGCGGTAAAAATTGCTCGTGAAGAACATTGCCCGGTATTGGTTCATGTAGAAGAAGTTACACAACCTCAAGGTCATTCAACATCGGGCTCGCACGAGCGATACAAAAGCAAAGAACGCTTAGAGTGGGAAATTGAATACTGCTGTGTTAAAAAATTTAAAGAATGGATTTTAGCCAATGCCATTGCCACCCAAGAAGAAATTGATGAGATTGAAAAAATTGGAAAAAAGGAAGTAAACGATGCTAAAAAAGCCGCTTGGGAAGCCTATCTGAATCCTATTAAAACTGAACGCAACGAAGTAGTTGAATACATGGCTATAATTGCACAGGAAAGTGCTAATGCCAGTTTTGTTCAACCTTTAATTGACGGTTTAAAAACAAATACTGAACCGCTTCGAAAAGACATTATTTCGGCGGCTAAAAAAACCTTACGAATTGTTCGAAATGAAAATATTTCGGCAAAATCGGAATTATCAACCTGGTTAAAAAATGCTGCGGAACTAAATCACGACAGATACAGTTCTACGTTGTATTCCGAATTTGTTTCTTCACCCATGAATGTTACTGAAGTGAAGGCTGAATTAACCGATAAAATGGAAGATGGTAGGGTAGTGCTAAGAGAAAATTTTGACAAGATTTTAGCCAAATATCCCGAAGTTTTAATTTTTGGAGAAGATGCGGGTAAAATTGGTGGTGTAAATCAAGGTTTAGAAGGTTTACAAGATAAATATGGCGAAATAAGGGTTTCAGATACAGGAATTAGAGAAAACACCATTCTTGGTCAAGGAATTGGAATGGCATTACGTGGTTTACGTCCGATTGCCGAAATACAATATTTAGATTATTTGTTGTACGCACTACAAGTCATGAGCGATGATTTGGCTTCGTTACAATATCGTACTAAAGGTGGACAAAAAGCACCAGTAATTGTGCGTACCAGAGGTCATCGTTTAGAAGGAATTTGGCATTCAGGTTCACCAATGGGAATGATTATCAATTCGTTACGTGGAATTCATGTTTGTGTACCTAGAAATTTAACCGATGCAGCAGGGTTTTACAATACTTTGCTAAAAGGAGATGACCCAGCAATAGTTATTGAACCATTAAATGGATACAGAACTAAAGAAAAAATTCCATCAAACTTAGGCGAATTTACTACTCCATTAGGAATTCCGGAAGTGTTGACCAAAGGAACCGATTTAACCATTGTTTCTTATGGTTCGACAAGTAATTTGGCTTTGCAAGCCGTTCAACAATTAAACGAAGTGGGTATTTCTGCCGAATTAATTGATGCCAGAACTTTATTGCCTTTCGATATCAATCATTCGATAGTAGAATCCTTAAAAAATACCAATCGTTTGTTGATTGTTGATGAAGATGTACCAGGTGGTGCAAGTGCATTTATTTTACAACAAATAGTAGAAGAACAAAAAGGCTATTTTTATTTAGATTCTAAACCTGTAACATTAACTGCAAAAGCACATCGACCAGCTTACGGAACTGATGGTGATTATTTTAGTAAACCAAGTATTGAAGATATTTTTGATGCGGCTTACAATATGATGAATGAAGTTGATGTGGAGAAATACCCTAATATTTATTAGAAATAATAAACGAAATAGATAGGTTAATTTTTTTTATCCAACACTTTAGTATGTTTTTTCGTAATCATTAATCCAAACATCATAATTAGTGAACTCAATAAAATTACTTGGATTATTAATGAACGATTGACCAGTAAAATTTGATTTGACGGAGTAATTGCAAGAAATAATAAAATAGTTATTAAACCTCTAGGAGAAACAAATAGTAATGGAATTAGAGGTAGTTTAGAAATTAATAGTTGAACAAGTCTAAAAATAAAAATTATACCAACTATTACAGCTGCCCATTTCAGCGAGTCTAAATTTATAACTTCTCTTATTTCAATTAAATACCCAAATACTAAGAAAAATAACGAACGAATTAAAAAAGTTGCTTCAATGGTAAGTTCTCTAAACTTTTTCACCTCTTTAATTAAGATATCTAGTCTAAATCTTTCCATCCATTTGTAT